>JBLFXD010000047.1:0-16281 GCA_047611045.1 Planctomycetaceae bacterium
TAGACGGCACCGGAAATGGTCGTCGGGAGCAGGATCACCATTCCGAAAACGTAACTCCACCACCAGACGGTGGCTCCCGCCTGGTACCACCCTCGCCACGCGCAGAACGTGGCGACGAGGTAGCAGATGATCGACGCGATCGTGAGAATTCCAGCGGACGGGATGAACACTTCGCAAATGAGAAACCCGGTTCCCAGTGCAACCATCATGAAGACGATCAGCCCGTAGCTTTCCATCGTGTTCGCCTCGTAGAGTCTGCTCAACCGGCTGCTGGTTTCATAAGTAACTGGCGGCTCGTAAAGTCACCAGAATGGCCCGACTTCCGCCGATGACGAGTGTATCCGAACGTTGCTTTCCGGCAACGGCTCTCACGAATTGAGATCTCCGGTCGGGCCGTGTAACAGCGAATTGACAAGGTGCATTCACTTCGCCAGATACGGCTGGGGCACGAAACGGATCATGTCGGCGTCTGGCTGTTCACAAATGACGGAAACTCGATCACCCGCTAGAACTCGTCCAGTTCAACTTACGTCTTCAGATCTTTGTACCGAAAGCGACCGATAATATGTCCCGCTCGTTGCTGATGCTGATTGTTGTCTTGTCGGTAACGCAAATGGGCGAGCGATGTTTCGCTCAGCATGACCCGCAGCGTGACGCGACGCGTTTTGTCGCCGCCGGGCGGTTTGACAAAGTTGAGAAGGAACTCGCCCCCGCCGATGCGGAAGAACCGGAAACGCATTTCGTCCGCATGATGAGTTCGCTTCGTCAGGGAAGCGTCGAAGATGCCGTTGGGCATGCGAAGACTGCACTTGATAAAGGTCTGCTGTTTGACCGACTTGTTGCCGGCCCGCGCGACGTGCTCGCACCTTTGCACGAAACGGACGACTTCAAAAGCTGGCAGAAGAAGTACAAGCCGGGAGCGTTGATTCACGGCCCGATGGTCGGATCGGTGACAGATTCGCAAGCCTCTTTCTGGATTCGCACGGCGAAGGAATCGACATTCCTGGTTCGCGTCTACCCGATGGATGGCGACTTTCCGTGGTCAATCTCCTCCGCCGTGACAACGCGAGCCGAAGACGATTTTACAGGCATCGGAATCGCCACGGGCCTTGAGCCGGGAACTCGCTATCGATACGCGATCGAAATCGACAGCAAGCTTTACAAGATGGACAATCCAACTTTCCGAACGTCGCCGAAGCAGCATGCCGGTGCGGAATTCAGCGTCGGCTTCGGAGGCGGAGCCGGCTACGTGCCCGAGTGGGAGTACATGTGGGATACGATCAGCAAGGCCGATCCCCACGCGTTTCTGATGCTCGGAGACAACGTCTACATCGATGATCCCGAGCACGATCTCACGCAGAAGTACTGCTACTACCGGCGTCAGTCGCGACCTGAATGGCGAAAATTCGTTTCTTCTCGAAGCATCTACTCAATCTACGATGACCACGACTTCGCAACGAACGATTGCGTGCCAGGGCCGGACATCGACAGCCCGGCGTGGAAGCGTCCTGTGTGGAACGTCTTTCGTCAGAACTGGGTGAACCCTGCGTACGGCGGCGGCGAAAAACAACCCGGCTGCTGGTACGACTTCTACATCGGCGACGTCCACTTCATCATGCTCGACGGTCGCTTCTACCGAACCCGCAAACCCGAACCCAGCATGCTTGGCCCGGTCCAAAAGCAGTGGCTGAAGGAAACGCTGAAGAATTCAAAAGGCACGTTCAAAGTGCTGGCATCGCCCGTTCCGTTTACCGAAAAGATCAAGCCAGGCAGCAAAGATCCGTGGGACGGCTACGCAAAAGAACGCGAGGAAATCTTCTCGTACATCGAGGCTCAGAAAATCAACGGAGTATTCCTCGTCGCCGCCGACCGGCACCGCACCGATCTCCGCATCACGAGTCGAGACAAGGGCTACGATCTGTACGAGTTCGAAAGTTCCAAGCTCACCAACCGGCACACGCATCCGGTCGTCAAGACGCCGGGCCTCGTCTGGGGCCACAGCAAAACCTGCTCGTACGCCCTCATGAAATTCAACACAAAAGCCGCCGACCCAACCGTCCGCTTCGAAGCCATCACCATCGACGGCGAAGTCCTGCACACTCACGACCTGAAACTCAGCTCAATCACGCACGGCAAGTAAGCAATTCGACCGGCGCGAACCGTAGGGTATGTCAAGCTCCACGCCGGCGTACCATTGCAAGCAACATCTCGATAGCGATGGCACGCCGGCGCTGCGCTTGACATGCCCTACCAACGCACGGAACTAAATCTCTCTGCGCCCGAGTGCGACCGCTAGAAATTTGCCTCACGCCTTCACGTCGATCGTGACTTGCTCGATGGCGGCGTGGCCGGATTTTCGGAAGGGGCGGGGCAGTGGTTGGGCGTGGCCTTTTTCGTCGATCGTTCGGCAGCGGAACGTGTATTTCCCTTCGGGCATGCCCGGGAGCAGCGTTGCCCAGTGGACTTTCGCCAGACGCATCGGCCAGGTTTTCGGCTGACCGCCAGCGTCGAATCCCAGCGTTCCTGCAGGAATCTGATCGTCCGGCAAGCCGCCGCCCCATTCGGCTGGTGGAGGCAGAATGGTGGCGTCTTTCCACGGAGCCTTCGTGAAATACTTATCGCCTGATGGCAGCTTCTCTGCGTTGCTCTGAATGAAGACCTGCACCTTCGAGACACTGGCAATTCCGGCTTGAGCGTAACCTGTCACGGGGATCGGCTGGCCCGGTTTGACGACGGTCGGGAAGTCGAACGTCGCGGCGAAACTTTTCAGCGGGCTGTCGACGTCGTTGTTCTTTTCGGCGTAAGTGTCGTTGGCTCCGTGGATGTTCGACAGGTAAAGGTGCGACAGCCACTTGATCGACTTGAAGCCGTAAGCTTCCGGCACGACGACTCGCACCGGCCCGCCACGCTCGCTCGGTAACCATTCTCCGTTCAGCTTGTAGCAAAGAATGACCGGCGGCAGATCGAACGGGTCTTCCAGAATTCGACCGACCGGCATCGAACTGCGAAACATCTGCGACGGCTCTTCATTGTGGTAGCCGTAGTAAAAGACTCGCCGCAGATTCTCCGTCGGCTGCGCCAGCCACAGCACTTCTCGCAGCGGCACGCCTTCCCAGATGCCCATGCCCAGCGGGCAGCCGATGTTGAGGCATGTCATCACTTTCGGAAACTTCACCGCCTTCGTTTTCGCCAGCTCCATCAGCGCGGCAAAATCGAAAGCCGTGTCGTCTGACTTTTTAAACTCATTGCGAACGCGCGCCGGCTTGTCAGGATCGCTCAAAACTTCGAGCTTCCAGGTGTCGCGAGTCATCCCGACTTCGGCCTTCTTCTCATCACTGAGCGAATGCGGAATCGGCTTCCCTCGCGACACATCGCGAAAGTCCGCCGTCGGAGTCACCCATGGCTCAAGCTTCGCAATCGCTTTCTGCAGAAGCTCGTCGTCGGCTCCACCCTCCGCCTGCAACGGCAGAGTCTTCAAAGCCGCCGCCCCCGCCGCTCCCAGCCCAAGGAAGTACCGCCTCGACAATGAAACGTGGTCCTCGAGCATTTGCTGAAATGAATCGCTCATATCAAAGCAGTCCGATTGTAGAGAGTGATAAAGTCGGGTGGGCCGAGGTACGAGTCCCACCATTTCGAGACCCGACAGAGATGGTGGGGCTCCTGTCGTCGGCCCACCCTACGGTCCACTGTCACATTCAACTGTTTTTCGTAGGGATGGCAGCCGGCCAGAGGGTCAGCCTATCTCATACCATCGATTTTATTGAGTTCGCCGCTGATGTCGTTGCCTTCGTAGAAGGAGAGCCAGCCTTTGAGGTGGACGGTCTTTCCCGGTTTGCAGTCGGGGAACTTTGGGTCGGAGTGCAGGCAGGGGCAGCGTTCGTTGTACCAGGCTCGGTGGAGTGGTTCCCAGGCGGTGATGATCCAGAGGTTGCCGTCGGTGGAGCGGGCGATAGCGTAGAGGCCTTTGGCTTGTTTGTTGTCGTTGGTTTGTTCGTTGAAGCCGGCGGCGGATTTCAGCATGACGCAGTTCTGGACTCGCAGATCGGTGAGCAGTTTTGGCGTTCCGTTTTTCAGCCACAGCTCCATGCGGACGTGATCTTTCTGCGGACGCACGACCGCGCCGAAGCGGATGCCGTTGGGGAGGACTCGTTCGATGTCGAGCGTGCCGTCGGCGTGCCGGTTCCATTCGAGTTTTTCGAGAGTCTTGCCGGCCTTGTCGAAAACGGTCGGGATGTGAGTGTGAGCCAGGTAGGTCAGGCCGAGGTTCGACCAAATCGCCTCGGGGACGTCGACGACGACGAAGTCGTGATCTCCCCACGGCGTGAAGACGCTGACTTTGGTTTCCCGTTGAGGCAGGATCGCTCCTTCGAGAAATCCAATCCGCGGGTGTCGGCCGCTCGGCCAGGGGAGCACGAGTAAGGAATCTCGCCCCTTTTGCGATTCAGGTTTGATCTTGAACGCTTTGAGCTTCTGCTTAACGACGTCCGGCGAGAGTCCAGTCGCCGCGGCGGTTTCTTCGATGGTGAAACCGTGATAGCGAACCATGTTTTCGAGCCAGTATTTCAACTCGGCTTCGGATGCGGCCGGACGGGCCTCGACGGCTCCATCGGCTTCTTCAGCAAACGCCGCGTTCCGATTCTGAAAACCGGCTGACAGCAGCAGAAATGTTGTCAGCACAAAGACCGTCGAGCGAGACACGATGGGCATGACCGGACCCTTTCGGGGATAAGCAGTCTGCGGCGGACACAGAACAACCGCCGAGCCTGGCGGAAATCAGAGGCGCGAGGCTGCGAGATCCCGTCGGGCTTGTCAAGCCCCTGAACTAAGCGGTTCAGTTCAGGACGAACGAGATGGCCACAAGTTGCCCATCGCGGCCCTCACCCGCAGCCAAATTCTAACCCGACGCGTCAGTTTTGACGTTGCACACTTTTGTCGTCTTGTGTGGCTGAAGGCCACGAATCACCGTAGCCTGGGGCATCGCCCCAGGATTCCGATGTGTTACGAATTCCTTTGGCCGAAGGCCATACTCACCGACAACGCTGCGTGCCGTGAATATGGCCTTCGGCCAAAACGGCCTTGTTTTTCCGACTCCTGGGGCGATGCCCCAGGCTACGGTGACGGATGACCTTCGGTCAAAACTGGTGCCACCCCAATGCGTGCAACTTCAGAACGTGGGTGGCACAGGTTGCTTGCAACCTGTGCGGCGAAGCCGCAAGAGGTAATCGTCGTCAACCTGCAGATACTCTTGTCGCTGCGCGACACGGGTTGCAAGCAACCCGTGCCACCCTGGGAGATGGCCACCACAAGGCACAAAGGAATGTGTTCGACATAACTTCCTCGATTGGTGAGCCGCAAGGCGCCAGCCGCTGACGCCTGGGAACAGAGATGAGCGATCGGCGACAATGCAGTTATTCCGGTCAGTCGCCGTCTGCGGCATCGTCGCCCGCAGCGAATAGATCGACGAGTCGTTCCCAGGCGGAGCGAGCGGACTGGTCGGTGGTGGTTTCGAGGCGCTCGATCAGCGCGTCGCTCGCGGCTTCGGCCTGCTCGGGATCAAAGCCCTCGTCGCGATAACTGGTGTCGATCCACTCGTGAACTTTCTGCCGCTGAAGTTCGCTGTAGCGATTCAACTCGTGCAGCCACGGCAGGGCGAAACTCGCGAGTATGTACCTGGCAACGGGAAACATCAGCGCGATGACAGCGGCTTCCGTCAACACGCCAAATTGCTTCGACCATCCCGACTCCGCCCCCGCCTGGATCGATTCGGCGAGATGCGGGTCGGCCGACACTACGCGCTGGAATTCCTCGCGAGTCATGCTCCCTGCTCCTGGATGGCTTGTTCGATGTCGGCGAGTAACTGTTTGGTTTTAGCGGTCATGTCCGCGGCGCGGTCGCCGTAGGATTGGAAGTCGCGAAGCGCGGCCAGAGCGTACTGCTGAGCGTCGGACAGACGGCGCGATTGCAGGAGGGCAATCGCGACGTTGAAGCGGATTTGGCCGGCTTGAAACTGGTTGCCTGTGGGCTCCGTAAACCGGATGGCGTCGCGGTAATGCGGCAGAGCGCGGTCGGCATCGCCTATTTCGCTGAAGATCACGGCAAGGGCACCATGCGCCACGGTCAGATCCTTCACGGCGTTGTCGGGGAGCAGCTCGAGCGCCTGCTGGTACGACTGCACGGCCTCATTCACATGCCGCAGCAATTCCGATTCCGGCTCGCCCGCTTTCTGGCTCTCCCTGAAGCGTTCGATCGCGAGCGCACCGATCTGGGCCAGACATCCGCCGCGACTCTGCCGATCCTGTTCGTCTCGCAATTCCAAACTCCGGCGATACCACTGTTCGGCCTTCGCCAGATCTCGGATGGCGGGAACGTAAATCCCCCAGTAACTGTGGCCCAGGTTGAAGGCACAGCTGGCCGCACCGGCGCGGTCGTCGATGGCTTCGGCCACGGCGAGCGATTCTTCGTACGCCGCCACGCACTCCGGCTGCTGACGTTCGCGCTGGATTTGGCCGAGTTCGTGCAGTGAAACTTGATAGGTGCGGATCGTGTTGCGGTCCACACGGTCCAAGCCGCGCGCCGTGGCTTGCAGACGCAGAAGGAAACCCGACGCGTCAGCGAGGGATATTTCGGCTCGCGCGGCCGATCCCTCGCTGACGCGTCGGGTTTCCACAGCAGCGATCACCTCGTCCGCGCGGCGGCGGTCCCAATCGACTTGCACCCGCTGCAACCGCTCGGCTTCGTCCCAGTGTCGGGATTCCCGGGCCAGCCCCACGCGGTATTGGGTCACCAGGCTCCAGACGTCTTCCCGGCCCGGCAGCGGGCCGTCTGTGGCCGGGTCGACGAAGTCCGGCACGATTTCGTCGACCAACCGCCGCCACTCCGCCCGCCGGCCCGTCTGGCCGTAGAGGTTCCGCAGCCCCTGCATCGCCCCTATCACGCTGCCCCACCAGCGATGCGTGCGGGCCAGGCGGCGGGCGTGCAGCAGGTTGGCTTCCTCCGCGGACAACGCGCCAATTACGTCACGGTTACCGGCTCCGTATTGGTTGTGGTAGTAATTCCCCAGCTCGCCGATGGCTTCAACAAAGGCGAGTGTTGCATCTTCGGCGAGCGGCGGGGGTGAGCCGGCTGATTCGTCGTCGGTTACGCCTTCAGATGAACCGGGGGCTGACGCCGCCCGGCTCGCCAGAAAATACTCATCAAACAGGCTTTTGAAAAACCACGGCAGGGCCGGGTGGATTGTGTAATAGCCGACGCCGTGCGCCGCCGTCAGCAGCCCCACATCCGCCGCCCGGTCCAGTAGCCCCATTCCCTCGTTGCGGGTCAGACCTCGTACCGCGTCCAGACACCAGTCCGTCTCCGACTCGCCCATCATCTGCAACACGGCAACATCCACAAACCCCTGAAACAGATGCAGCAGGGCCAGGCTGCGGCGCTGGTCTGCGGTAAAGGCGTTTTCGAAACCGTAGCTAAGGGATGCGCCCAGCGAGCGGGTGCGGCCTTCGCTCGCTTCGTCGTCGAAGGCGGCTTCGCCGGCGCGCAGCTTGTCGACGAACGTGGTGATCTGCTCGCGCGTCTTCAAGCCGTCCCGCAGCGTCTGGCCGACCAGCACGGTGATCGTCAGCGGGTTGCCCTGCGTAAAGCGGAGCAGCGGACGCCAATCGTCCACGTCAGTCAGGCGTCGCTGGTGATGCTCGGCCAGCGCCCGAGCCAACTGCACCCGCTCCTGCATGGGCATCGGCGGCACCGCAATCCGGCACGGCAGGTTGGCGAGCCACGCCTGCTCGTTGCGGCGGCTGGTGAGCAGGATTCTGGCCTGCGTTTGTTTTGCGTCGCGCAGGAAATCGGCGAGGGCCTGTCGCTCGTCGGTAGTGTAGGTGGTATCCGTGAGCGGCACGGCGCTAGCCGCCGGTGTGTCGTGCGTGGGGTCGTCAGAACCGGCGACTAGCGCCTTGCCGCTCACCCCACCGAATCCGGCAATCGGTTCCACGTTATCCCAGATCCACAGGGCCGGTATCTGCTTCAGAACCTGTAGCGCGACGTCGCGGCGGTCGTCGTCTTCCAGCGTCAGCCAATGGATTGGGGGCTGTTGTTGTTCCAACATCGGGCCGAAGACTTCGCCTACCCGATCCAGCACGCGGGGCAGCGGCGTGCAGGTCTCGAACGACGTAAACAACACCGGCCCGTTGACCCCGCCGGTCAGCGAATACCACCGGGCGAACTCGGCCGCCGTGCTGGTCTTGCCGCTGCCGGCATAGGCATGCAGCAGCACGATCGGCTGCGTATCAAACGCGCGGTCGAGCGCCAGCAGCGTCTCGTCGCGACCAAAGAAACCGACGTCGGGCGGACGCGGCAGTTTTTTGTCGAGCGAACCGCGGTCGGTGGCCGATCTGCCGCTGCGGATGGTGATCTTTGGTCGGTCGTCCGTGCGTTCGGGGAACAACTCGATTGGAGCCGCTTCGTAAACGATCGGCACGCACCAGTCCTGCAGCGGGCGAGGATCGAAGCTGATCGTGCGGTCGGGTTTGGCCGCTAACTGCTTACGACCCATGGAGACCGATTCGCCCAGCGAGCGGCCCTGGACCAGCGTCTGGTACATGTCAGCCACGAACTGGGCTGCCGTCACCACGTAAACGTTGTAGCGCATCGCCACCACGCCGGCCACGCCCGCGTCCATCACTTCCTGAGCGAGCGAACCGAACGCGCGGACCTGCTCGTGAACGTTGTCGCCAGCGCCGGTTTCCGGTTCAGTGGGAGCTTCGGCGTGAGCGCTGCGGCAGGCGTTGAGCACGAGCAGAGGGACATCGTTGGTGACAAGCAGCTCGCCAAGCTTCGAGCCGCTTATGAGTTCCACGTTCGACTGGTCATCCGGTTTTTCAAAAAGCAGGAAGCCGTGCTTGCCTGATCCGGGCGCATGAAGGACGAGCGGTATCAACCGCCTGAGCCACTCTGCAGCAGATGAAGTATCGGACTGATCGGGCACTTCGGCGTACATTCCGTGTCCGTCGAAATGGACGACGTGATACGGCTGGCCCGCCGTCTTCGCTTCGTTCAGCACGCGTGACAGCCGCTCGTAAGTCGCCGGCCGCAACACGTCGAGTTGAAACCGATCTTCCGCCTGATCGCCCAACCCCTTAATCAACTGCGTCGCGACCGAGCGGAACGGTACGTCGTCGTCGCCGCTGGGGCGGCAGATCACCAGCAGAATGCGTATCGGCCCGGACTCGGATTGCGGCAGTTCCGGCCGCTGTGCGGCTTGTGGCTGAGAGCGGACGAACGAAGTAGCACGCAACGCCAATGCGGCGTCGGTCTTTGGATCGCGAATCAACTCCCATGGAATCGAAGTCGCCTCGGCCACCGACGTGCTGATCTCGATCCGCGTGTCGTCCAGCTTCTGCCGCAGGGTCGCCCACAGTTCGCGGGCGTCGTCATCGGATTGAAAGACCTTTTTAAACAGGTCGACACCCAGGCTTTTCAGATCGCCTTCAATTCGCGCGGCGACGGTGGGCGCGGGGGCGTGCGGGTATTGCAGATAGTCTTCCAGATACCAGCGGATGTCTTCGCGATGCTGCGGGCTGAGTTCGAATTCGAACGTGGCGTCGACCGTTTGCGGAGCGAGTCCGTCGCCTTCAAGAGCCAACTTGACGCGGTATTGCCCCGTGCTGTCGCTCGACTGGGTGATTCTCAGAGTCCGGTTGCCCATTTCCGTCGGTCTCGCTGAACGTGCTACGCCAATGATGAATGTCCGCGCCACCTGGCCGCTCGCGCCGGCATTGTCTGACTACAGGCGACAAGCATACAGAAATCGACATGAAATACGACATTCCCACGCTTCGAGCAGTCACGTCTGCGGCTCTGCGTGATGAGGCGGCTTGACTCGAGAACGCTTGCGAATCACAGAGGTTTCAGCCCGACGTCGCGGAGGCCGACGAGGATGCATTCGCCGTTGGGGGCGACTTTCAGTTCTCCGTACTTTGCCCGCGAAAAGTCGCCGGCTCGGCCTTCCTGGAAGAAGTAGGATTCGGCACCGAGTCGGATCATGCCTCGTCGGAATCCCTGATGACGACGGCGGAAGCGGATGCGGACTTCGTTGTCGGCGAGCGGAGTTTCGTCATCCATCCGTTGGAACTTTGCGACGTCGTTCTCGTCGAGCGAGAAGATGAGGTATCCGTCGCAAGCGCCTTCCGCAACGTGTGAAGCAGCGTCTTCGGCGACGGCGTATCGCAGGATCATATAGTCGCCCTGGATGAGCGACCGCGGATCGACAGGAGCCAGCTCGCAAAGAACCGAACGCCCGCTTTGCTGCAGCCGTTCTTTGGCGACGATCATCCAGTTCAGACACCCGAGAACAAGCAGCGACGTGATGATCAACGTGGGCGTTTTCATGATTGAGTCTCCGCTGACGTTGATCCGGAATTCCGAACGTGCCGCCTGAAGTAGTAGCGGGCTGCCCACAGGATCAGGCCGCTGCCGATCAGAGCCAGCGACTTGAGCAGCAGGGGCGTGTCGAGGTTGTAGTAGTAGGCGATGATGTAGATCGGCAGGAAGATGACACCGAGGCGCTTCAGCACGGCGTCTCTTTCAAGGTGCCCCAGAAGTGTGGCTCCGACTGCGGCCAGGATTCCGGGAACGGACAGTGCTGCCAGGAGAGCGGTGCCTGCAACGGTGACTCCAAGGCCTTCTTTCCAGTGAGCGGAGTCTGCTGTCCAGGCCTGTCGGATAATCCCAACGAGTGCCAGGGCGAGGATGATCGCTGACGGCCACGCTTGAGGCGTGTGTGGCAGCAGCGTGGCGAGCAGCGTTCCCTGCAGGCCAACGGTCATCGCATACCCGGCTGGCTGAAGCCACTTTCTCTGGAACTTCGAAAAGACCAGGCCGACGCCCAGCGTTTCGATGAGAACCAGGGTGTGCAGTGCCCAGCCGAAGCCATCGGGGTTGCCATAGCGGCGAGAGGATTCGCCAAACGCCCAGCATGCGGCGAAGCCAGCAGTCGACAGGCAGGTCAGAAATCGGAACGGCTCACTGCGAAACGCTCCGTAGAAGATGAGAGTTGCCACCGAGAATGAGAAAGTCAGCGGGGCGAATTCGTTACCGCGGCCGAACCCACTGCGGCCGAACCCACTGCGGCCGAACCCGGCTGCCCCGAGACCAACCAGTCCGAAACCGGTCAAGCCAGCTGCCAGTCCGAGCTGACGAAGGAACGAGCCTTCGGTGAATCGATCCAGTGCGGCGCCGGCTGCCAGCAGAAGTACGCCAACGACGATCGATGCGGCTTCTTCATCGAACAGCCCGGCAATCGCGAGCGCTCCCAGAAACAGGATGCACGACAGCCACGCACCGAAGCCGATCAGCGCCTGCACGAACCACGGAGCGCGTTCTTCGGGAGTCGTCGCGATTGCCATCGCGGCGTCGACATCGTGTTCTGTGAGCTGGCCGTTGGTGGAGAGTTCGCCGAGGAGTTCGCGCATCGGAATGCGGTGAGTCGCTGGTTCGCTGGCGATGCTGAGCAGGTCGTCGTTCACGCCGGAGTCCTTGAGCGACTCGGGCGAGTGCTCGCGCAAGTCACGAGCGACAAGCATCAGCCACCGCGTCATGACCGCAACGATTCCCAGGATCGCCAGGCCGGAGCCGAAGAAGGCGAGAGCTGCGACGCCGACATCCATGAGGACTCGGATGACTCCGGCGCAGGCGAGAACGGTGATCGTCGTCGCTCCGCAAGTCAGTACGCACAGGTCGGGGCTGCGTCGACGAAACTGCCAGTAAATCAGGGCCAGTCCTGTCAATAAGCCGAGCACGCCAATCCACGCCACGATGTCTGCGCGGCCGATGTCGGCGATGATCGCAAACGACGGAATACCAAACATGACCAGCGAAGCGGCCACCGCGAGTCGACGAAACCAGATGGGGAGCCAATTGCAGCCTCGTTCGGTCACGACTTCCCGGGTGACGGCTACGAGACCGTTGAGCAGGCCAAGGATCAGAGGCAACCATGCTTCATCGAACCCGCGCGGATGGATCGCCTGTCCCCAGAAGAGGCTGACGGCGACGTTGACAATCGCCAGCCACAATACCCACAGGCCGGCGAGTCGGCACATCACCACCCACGGCAGGATCAGCAACGCCCACCCGACGAACAACTGGTAGGCGTCGGCGCCGGTCTGGTAGACCTGCCCGAACACAGCGAGGAACACTCCGACGAGGCCCGCCGCCGCCGTGATCGCCGCCTTCCCGGGCAGCGTCGCGATCTTTTTCTGATAAGCAGCGACGCAGCAGGCGACGATGCCCGCCTGAACGATTGCCAGCTTGACCAGTCCGGGCATGGCGTCCCAGTTCCAGGCGAAGAAGCAGACGACTCCGGACAGCGTGAGAGCCAGGCCGAGAAACAGCAGAGCCTTTTCGACCCACGGCCACCAGGCGAGCGGGCCGTTGACGATAGCCAAAGCGTCGACACGAGCTTTGCTGCTCAAAACGCCGGCCGAGTGCAGACGGTCGATCAGTTGAGGCGTCGCTTCCAATTCTCCGGCCGCGTCGTCGGCGCCGGATTCAGGACTCGGTGTGCCAGTTTCTTCGGGGTCGCTCGTCATGCTGCTGCTCCCGTTGCGAAGGTGCTTTCTTGGGACAGCGTAGCCGATTCGGAAATATCACGGAGAATGTTTGCTCGGCCTGGGATTTCTGCAGATTTCGTTGGCCGAGCCGAACTGGCGGCGCTCAGGAGTCCATAATTTGTAGGGTGTGACAAGCGGGCCGAATGTGAATCGCGGTGTGCCGGCGCGGAGATCCTGCGAGCTTTGTTGACGCCTTGGTAGCACGAACGTCGCCCGCGCGGGCACACCAGCCGTTTGATTCGCTCCGCTGGTCACACCCTGCGAAAGCTGGCGACACTCAGAAGTCGATTCTGCAGTCGGGCAGGCGGTTCCGAAGTTGGTCGACGGCTGCTTCGGTCAGGGCGGTGTGCTTGAGGTTGAGCCGTCTCAGATTATCGAGCGAAGTCAGAGACTCGATTGCCGCGTCGGTGATGTCGGTGCCTTCGAGGTTGAGACTGGACAGCGATGACAAGGTCGCCAATTTGGCGATGCCGGTGTTGCCAACCGAAACGTACGGCAGTTGCAGGCTTGTCAGGTCTTTGCATCGAGACAGCGGCTCAAGGCCCTCGTCGGTCACCATTGTGTTGCCGATGTCGAGGAACCGAAGCTCTTTCAGGCGAGCGACCTGTCGTAGCTGAAAATCCTTTAAGCGGCTTCCCGACACGTTCAGGCGTCGGATCGATTTTCCGGAGACGAGGGTGCGAAGGTCGTCGGTGGTAAATATCTGCATGCCGCTCAGGTCGAGTCCGACGATCGTGAATTTGCTTTTCGGCAGCGGATCGTTGGCTTTGACGACGGATTCGCCAGCGTCTGTTTCAATCCGAAGTTCTCGGGCAGCGGCTCGAGCCCAATCGGTCAGCGGATCGCCGGTCGACAAAAACGATGCCGGCGGCGGGAGGGCGGCGAGGTCACGTGACGTTGCCGTTTGATCTTCCCAATCGCTGTCGTCGTCCTTGTCTGACTGTGTCGTTTCCTTTTTCTTTGCCGAGGCAGACTTTGTCGAGGACTTTTTGTCCGGCAGACCTTCGCCCTGCGAAAGTGCAAACAGACCGATGCCAACTAAAGCGAATACAGTGCCGAGTGAAACGACCAGCGGCATGGCACTTTTCTTGCGGCGGCGGATGATCGGCCGCGAGGTGACGGCGGGCTCGTAGACGACAACGGCCTCGCTGTTGAGGTCCGCCACGAAGATGTTCAGCGTGTCGTCTGCCTGGGCGTCGAGCGTTGGCAGGTCCAGGCCCGCGAGAGGCGGCGTCGGCTCTGGTTCTGGCTGAACTTGCAGCGATTGCGGATCCGCCGCGAACGCTTCCAGCACGGCGGCGACTTCGACGGGCGTCTGAAATCGTTGAGCCGGGTCGCGGTGCAACATCTTCGCGACGATGTGCACCAGCACCGGTGGGAGTTCCGGGCGGTAGACACTGACTGGCGGAGCGTCTTTGTTGATTCGTTCGAGCAGCTTTTCCATCACGTTTTCGCCGGCGTACGGCAGCTCGTTGCAGAGCAATTGGAAAAGCGTGACACCCAAACCGTAGATGTCGGACCGGATGTCGACCGTGCTGGAACTCATGGCCTGCTCGGGCGACATGTAGTCCGGTGAGCCCATGATCTGGCCGCTGCGAGTGACTCCGCCGTCCTCGGCCTCGAAATTGGCCGGTCCGTCTGTGGCGAGTTCCGCCTGATGAGCGACTCGGGCAAGACCCAGATCCAGAATCTTGATCAGCGGTAGTCCGGTTTTCGGATCTTTGGTTACGAGCAGGTTGGACGGCTTGATGTCGCGATGGACGATGCCCTGCTCGAACGCGTGTTGAAGCCCCAACGCGGTTTGCCGGATACATTCGCAGGCGAATTCGACGGAAACCTGTCCGCGTTCTTTGACGACAGCTTTCAGGTCTCGACCGGAGAAATATTCCATCACCAGGAAGAAACGCTTGCCGATCTGGTCGGCGTCGATCGCTCGGACAATGTTCGGATGGTTGAGGCTGGCGGAAAACGCGATCTCACGCTCGAAACGGGCGCGAGCAATGTCGTCGTCGTGAAGATTGGTCGCCATGACCTTGAGAGCGACTTCGCGCCGCAGCGTGGTACTCTCAGCTTTGAGAACCGCTCCCATGCCGCCCTGGCCGAGAACGTCCATTAGTTTGTACTTGCCCAGGTACAGCTTGCTCTTGCCGGCCAGAAGTTGCCGGGCCTGCCATTCGGTCAGCCATTCGCGTTGAATCAGGTCCCGGGCGACGCTGATGGCGTCCGAGCCTGCAGCCAGAGCCGCCGCGACAGCCACCTGCTCCGGAGCGAGCAGATTGCTGCGACGCAAAGTCGTCATGAATGACTCGACGGCAGTGCCAGGCATAATCGGGGAAAGTTGGCTGGGTATTTGAGTGGGGAAGTCCGGAGGGCAGCTCAGTGTGGAAAGATCAGCATACAGCGCCGGTCCGTCGGTCCGCGATGTCTATTGCTGAGCGAGGCTGATTTCCGAACGCGCGACCAATGGTTGCTTGTGGGAGCGGCGATTCGTCTGAGCGAGGCTCGCTCGGTACGCGGGCATGATGATTGACAGCTTGTTCACTGTCGAGCCGAACTGCGGCTCTGGCAGGTCGCCTTCTCACTCTGGCAGGTCGTCTTCTCAAAGGGGGCGGCGCATAAAAATACCCCCACCGAAATGGTACAACGCGATTTGTTGAGACCCGTGAACTTTTAAGGTGGGAACCTTCTGCCCGGGATGTGACGTCCGAACGAATCGGCATGCCCCATGGCCAAACAAGGAAGCTCCCTTTTTAGTAATTCTTGTAGGGTCAACAACGTTTGGCGTGTGTGCCAAGCCTCGGTAGAGGTATCGGTCAATGCTAGCCCGACTCCGATGACTCAGCAACAATTGAGTTGACTGGTTTCGGACGATTTTCAATTTGCCGGTTCTCAGGCTCCGGATGAGATTGCATTCGGCGGCCAGACCTTAAATTCGGCATGACATTTGGACTGTCAGCGGATGTCTCCACAGGACTTTCCGATTAACAGCCTCGGGAAGCATCCAAATCAGATCTGAGAAATTGTGCAAACAACTGCAGCCGGTCTTTTGACACTCCGATATGGCATCGATATCGTCATGCGAGCTTCGGGGGTATTTTGCTCGGGGGCGACGATGACAGACTCAGACGATCGCAAAGCGACTTCCGATGCCATGCGTTGGGCTTCGCAGGTGACATCTCTCGGGATGGAACTGGCAGTTCCTGCCGGTGCGGGCGTCTGGCTGGATTCGAAGTACGACACTCTGCCGGGATTTACTCTCGTTGGAGTTTGCTTCGGAAGCTATCTGGCTTTCCGAGGCCTACAACAGCTTCTTCGCGATCTCGATAAATGAGTTCCTCAACTGAAGACAAAGGCGATCAGAAGCGTGAAAGCGTATTTGCTGATGTTCTTCGGATGGTGGTCGCGAGTTTGCTTTTTACTTTGGTGTTGACTGGCCCAGCGTGGCTGGTTGCAGGGAGTAAAGGGTTGATCGGTTTGGCAGTGGCTGCAGTGCTCTGCACTGTACCTGGATGCTTGGTTGTTGCGTTCAGGGGGTTGGTCGGCGATTCGCAGGCGACCCTTGTCCTGGCTGCGGGCGGATTGAGGATGTTTTTTGTCCTGCTCGGAGCACTTGGAGCGAAGTTCGTTGTCACTGGCTACGGGCTCAAAGAGTTTTTTGTCTGGCTGATTCTGTTTTATCTGT
>JBLFXD010000048.1:0-16237 GCA_047611045.1 Planctomycetaceae bacterium
TTCGAACCACTCAGATCATGCTCTCTGGCGATCTGTTCGTGCATTTCCTTGACGGTTTTGAAGATCAGAAAGATGCCGCCCAGCAGCAGGATCAGGTCTCGTCCCGAAACCGTGCGGACTTCCTCCAGGCGATCGGCTTCGTGTTCCGGGAACTCAGCGGCCTCGGCGACTTCGAACCAGGCATCGGGAGCGCCGACGTCGGTCCACGCGAAGACAGGCGAGGTCAGACCCATCACAAAGCTGATTCCCAGCAGCAGGCCGATTCTCATGACCAGGGCGATCGACAGACCGACTCGACGCCCAGCGCTGCGCTTTTCTTCAGGCAGTCGATCGGTGAGGATCGCGATGAAGACGATGTTGTCGATTCCGAGCACGATTTCCATCGCGGCCAGAGCGACGAGCGCAATCAATAGGTCCATTAAAAACTTTCAAAGAATTGTCCGCGGCGTTTGCTCTTCGTTTGGCTCGCCCACCGCCGTACCACGAGTTTGTTCGTTTCCTGGTTTTCACCGGGGGCTGGATGCTGCAAACTCTACAGCTATGAGAGGCAAATTCCAGACAACGTCAATGCTGATCAGGCGGCACGCTCGTATTCGCGAACGGATTGTTCGAGCCGTCGTTGTTGCGTGCGTTCTCGTTGGCGTTGCCGAATCCTCGTACTCTTCTGAGATGCGGCGGGGTAAGCCTGCACCGCCGATGAGTCAGGATGGTGAGGTGACGACTCGTCTGGAATGCCCGGTTGATGCGAGACCAACTGCCGACAACAAGGTCGAAATCGAGGCGTTGCTGTCAGAACTCAATCCGTCAAGCAGACAGGCAGCGGAAGCGGTTCCGATTCTGCTCGCGGCACTGCGCGACTCTGAAACCGATGCCAAATTGCGGGAACGTTTGGCGGCGATGCTTGCGAGAATTGGCGAGCCAGCTCGTGCGGCGGTTCCAGTATTGATCGAAATTCTCGAGCGGTCTGGGGAGACGATCTCGTCTGCTTCCGCCAAGGTTGGTGCTAAAGAAGTGACGACCGTGGCGAACACCAGTTACTGGGCCATGAAAAGTCTCGGTCGGTTTGGCGGTGTTGCTGCTGATGCCGTGCCGAGTGTCGCTCGGTTTTTGAGATCGCCAGAAACGTCGCCACAACTGCGAGTGCTGGCTGCCGACACACTCGGGCAGATTCGTACGTCGCGTTCGATTGGCGTTCTGACCGCCGAGCTGATGAAGCCTCGACGGTCCAACGATTATGAATCAGTCGTTCTGCGGCAGACGATTATCGACGGACTGGCGTTGGCAGGACCGCTGGCTGTCGGGGCGATTCCGGCGTTGGGTCGCGCGACCGAAGACGACAACGCGGATGTCCGTCGCAAGGCTTGCGATGCGTTAGGCGCGTTAGGTTCTCGGGCCGAGGGTGGGATGGACTCGCTGCTCGAACGCCTGATTCTCGACGACGACGCGGCGGTTCAAGATGCGGCCGCAAATGCTCTGGCTCAAGTTGGGCAGCCGGCTGTTGAATCACTGGTCGACCTGCTTGAACGCGGCGGCCCGGAGTTGCAATGGCGAGCGGCGAAGGCACTCGGGCAGGTCGGAGCGGTTGCGAAGCGGGCCGTTGAATCGCTCAAGGTGGCGTTCGGCAGTCCGTCGACGCAGGTCCGCATTGAGGCGATCGACGCGGTATGGAAGATCTCACGAGACCCTCGGGCGGTGGCTGCAGCTCTCGTGAAGACATTGTCCGAGGATGATCGGCAGATCCGTCGGCGAGCTGCTGGAATGCTGGTTGAGTTAGAGCCGCTGCCTCGCGAGACTTCAGTCGCTCTTGTCGAGTTGGCAGCAAGCGGCAACACAAACGAACGCCGCGCGGCTGAATACGTAGTTCGAGAACGATCCCGCCGGGCAGACCAGTAATACGGAATTATGACTGACGACACTCTCAACAAGCTCGCCCGCAATGTTTCGCACGAGATGCAGGCTGATCCGCAGTACCAGCGCAAGCTGACTTCGTATCTCGCGGGCTTTCTGACGCCGCATCGGAAAGATTTGCTGCAGCGACTGATCCTCGAACGGACTCGTCATTTGACGGTGGTTGTCGAGGACATTTGCCACGCTCACAACACCAGCGCCTGCGTGCGAAGTTGTGACTGTTTCGGCATTCAGGATTTTCACGTCATTGAAAATCGAAATCGGTTCGACGTTGCCGTCGACATCGCTCGCGGAGCGACGCAGTGGCTGACGATGCACCGGCATGATTACTCGGAAAGTCAGCCGGACAGCACGCGAGGCTGTATCGAGAAGTTGCGGGCCGATGGTTATCAGATCGTCGTCGCCAGCCCGCACGATGCTAATTGCGAACTTGAAACGTACGACATTTCGAAACCGACCGCGTTGTTGTTCGGAAACGAAAAGGAAGGCGTCTCGCCGAATGCGATGCAACTGGCGACTCACATCATGCGAGTTCCGATGTACGGCTTCACGGAGAGTTTCAACATTTCGGTAGCCGTCGCGGTGTGCCTGCATCACCTGGTCTGGCGGATGCGGCAACTGGATTTTGACTGGCAGCTTGCTCCCACCGAGCGAGAGGAATTGCTGCACGACTGGGTGCGAATTTCGACCGGGCATCGCCTGGGGGCCCTCGTCAAACGATTCGATGAAGACCGATCGTCGGGCGGCGATATGGCTCCGCAGGAATTCTGGCCGGATTGGGAAACTGTGCTGTCAGTTCACAATGAGCATGTGGGCACGTAGCATTCTGCTGACCCATCCGGGCGGAACATTGATTCTTCGATGACTCGTGACCAGGAGAGCTGCGATGCCGTTTTTTGCCATTCCAGGAACGTACCACGTCAAAGGACTCTCGCCCGACGGAGATTCGATCCGCTTCAAGGCGACGGATCCTGATCACTGGAATCTGTTGGACGGTCCGGCCGTCCGAGTTGACTCCAAAGGACGAGCACAACTTCGGCTGGAAGCGATCGACGCTTTGGAGACTCACTATCGAGCCGGTCGTAAGACCTGGCATCAGCCGAAAGAACTTGCCGACGCGGCGACTGATCGGGTGCTCGATCTGGTCGGTATTAAGAATGTCGTCTGGCCGCCGTCACGATACCGGGTGAAGTCAGCCGACGACGGAACTCCGGGTTACATTCTGAGTCGCACGGCCGAGCGTTATCGACGGCCAGTGAGTTTTGCGTACGCGGGGAAGTGTCCGTACCAGCCGGGAGCGGCCATCGACCTGAACGTGTCAAAGCTGCGCAAGAGTGTCAACTTCAGAATGTTGCTGGATGGCCTTGCCTATCCGACATTTTACGAAGGACTGTTTTACGATCTTCGCAACGACCTGGCCAAAGCAACGGTGCAGGCTCGGCGCCGCAAGAAGGGTGTCTGGAAGTACGATAAGACGGCGGCTTTGACGCTGAAGGGGACCGAGTCGATTACGGACGACCATCCTATCTTTCCGAAGCTGTTTCGCCGTCTGATGACTCACTACGGAGAGAACGGCACGTTCGACAATTTCACCGAGTATCTCGGACGGCGTCGCGAAAGAACGACCATCGTCTCGCTGGTCCACTTCACGCACTTTGATGATCAGATCAAGCAGACGGCGACTCAGTTAAAGCTTGTTCGGCCTGTTGAAGACATGGTCTTTCCCGGTTGAATCCGTTCGCGAAGTTTGTGCGAAGAGCTTCACCTGGCCCAGAATTGGCTGCCGTCGGACGGCCTGCGCGTGCGCATTCGTCTTTGAGCGTGCGTCTACGCACAGTACTCTTTGCTGGTCGATCGTTGTGTCGGCGGTATGATTCTCAGGTTTCAAGGTGCCAGGCGAGTAAGGAACGTCCTCTGACGTGACGCCGGTCTGAAATCACTTCGATGATTGCTCAGAACGTTGCTTCCGCAGAATGAGAGTCCGCCGTGAAATATCTCGAACGTACGTTTTCGGGTAACGAAACCTGTCTGCTTGATCTGACGGCGAAGGGAATCGAAGACCTGATTCCGCAGGTCATCGATCGGATGATCGGTTCGGGCCTGCTGCCGGCCGAAGAACGCGACAACGTCATCAACGTTTTCCTGGAACGCGAACAGGTTGTCTCAACGGCGATCGGTAATGCGGTCGCCGTTCCGCATTGCTATCTGGAAACTCTTCCCGGTCCGCAGATTGTGTTTGTCCGTCTTAAGCACGGAATCAATCTGGGAGCTCCGGACGGCACGCCGACTCAATACTTCTTCTTTCTGCTGGGACCGACCGGCCGAGCCGCCGAACATCTCGACACGCTGTCTCTTATTGCGCGAGTGATGTCGGACGCTGAGTTCCGTTACGAACTTGGCGAAGCACGCACGCCATTGGCGCTGCGAGACGCGCTGGCCCACACGCTTGCCCGCACTGCAAAGCCATCGGACCTCGACGACAAGCACGCCGCAGAAATTGCGCCAGCTTCCGGATTCGGCGGCGGAATTCGACAGGATCTGGCGCGCCGACTGCCGCATTACAAAGCAGACTTTCTGGACGGGCTGCACGCTAAGAGTATTAGTTCGACGTTGTTCCTGCTGTTTGCATGCCTCGCTCCGGCGATCACGTTCGGCGGGATCATGGCTGAGCAGACCGGCAATCACATCGGTGCCGTCGAGATGATCGCGGCCTCGGCGTTCTGCGGTGTCATCTACGCACTGTTTTCCGGGCAGCCGCTGATCATTCTGGGCGGTACAGGCCCGTTGCTTGTCTTTACGGTGATCCTGTATGAAATCTGCGGGGACTACGACATCCCGTTTCTGCCGACGTATGGATGGGTTGGTGTCTGGACGGCGGTGTTTCTGCTGATTCTGTCGCTGACCAACGCCAGCAACCTGATGCGATATTTTACAAGGTTCACCGATGAGATCTTCGCGGCGCTGATTTCAATCATCTTTATTCATTCGGCGGTGAACGCGCTGGTGGCCGTTGTAGTGAGTGTCTACAGCGAAGAATCTCGCGACCACGACGCGGCACTGGTTCCGCTGCTGCTGGCGATGGGGACGTTTTACCTGGCAACCAACATGACGGCGTTTCGCCGCAGCCGATATCTGCATCCGAAGATTCGAGAATTCTTTGCTGACTTCGGACCCTCAATCTCGATGGGAATCATGCTGGCGATCGCGCTCTTCTGGTTTCACGACGTGGACTACGAAACCCTGCCGGCTCCCGATTCGTTCCGGCCGACCTTGGAAGGTCGTCCCTGGCTGATCAATCTTTTCGATGCTCCGGTGATTGTCTGGTTTGGCTCAATCGTTCCGGCTCTGCTGGTCACGGTCCTTGTCTACATGGACCAGAACATTACGGCTCGACTGGTCAACAGCCCGGATCACAAGCTGACCAAAGGAGAAGCCTACCATTTCGATCTTGGGCTGCTGGCTTTTCTGATCGGAGCGTGTTCGTTGCTCGGCCTGCCGTGGCTTGTGGCGGCGACGGTGCGATCGCTCAATCACGTGCGTAGTCTGGCGACGCTCGAAATAGTGGCGACTCCCGGTGGCGAAACTCGCGAACGAGTCATCCACGTTCGTGAAAACCGAGTAACTGGCTGTGCGATTCACCTGCTGATTGGTGGCTCGCTCCTGCTGCTGCCTTACCTGAACGTGATTCCGATGGCGATCCTGTACGGTCTGTTTCTCTTCATGGGCATTGTTTCGATGAAGGGAAATCAGCTCTTCGAACGGCTCAGTCTGTGGATCATGGACACGTTGCTGTACCCGAGAAATCATTACACACAACGCGTGCCCCATTGGACAATGCACCTCTTCACGTTGATCCAACTGGTTTGTCTGACCATCCTTCTAGTCGTCAAAGTCAGTCCTGCGGGAATCCTGTTTCCGCTGTTCATCGCTCTGCTGGTTCCGGTCCGCCTGTTGCTGAACCGCTGCTTCGCCCCCGAACACCTGGCAGCACTCGACGCCGACGAAGTGCCAGACGACGAAGAAGACCAGTGGTAGCGGCTGCTTGCGGATTCGTCGCGTGCGCCGTCCGTCGAGCGCTCGGAGGCTGTATCCGGTTCTGACAATCGCCCCTGAGTGCCGTCGCTGGTTTCACGTAGGCGCGGAAATGAAGGACGGTGTGATCGTGCTGCTGGCACGTGCGACCATTGCACTGCGGAACCGGTGAATTCGCGGCTCCATCGGCTGTGACCGGTGGCTGAATTCATGTTGGGACCGGCGTGGCAGGTTGGGCATGTGGAAAGTTCTGGCGCGAGCGTCTCGCGCTGTTGTAAGTTCGCCCGTCAATTTGTTGGGACTCGCGGGCGAATTGCGGGCTGTGTGGTGATTTCTGAAGGAGAATCAGGTATCGCATTGCGGGCCTGCATTGCGCGATCACGGCCCACTGCTCTCTAAGAATTCGAATGACCGAACCCCGTAACCCTCGCTATTACTCGCTCGACGCCTGGCGCGGACTGGCCTGTTTGATCGTAGTGATTTTTCACTCGAACATTTACGCCGCGCCGCCGGAGCTGGTTGAGGCCGTTCGTACTGGCGCGACGAGTTCAATGAGCGACTATCTCCTCATTCTGACGACGCGGTTCTGGTACGGCGTGCCGCTGTTCTTCGTGATTTCCGGGTATTGCATCTCCGCCTCGGTCGACCGTCATCGGCAGCGTGCCAGTTCGGTCAAGACCTACTTCCTACGACGCTTCCGCCGCATCTTTCCAACGCTGTGGGTATTCCTGGCCGTTGCCATTCCGCTGACGGCTTTGATTGGAATTGCCTCACCTTCGCTGATGAACGATGAAAGTCACGGTTTCTGGGCCCCGTGGTGGTTTTCCGGTTGGCAGTGGTTTGGCAGCCTGACGCTCACCGAATCCTGGCGTTACCACATGATCGGCGGCGATCGCGGTCTGCTGTTCGGGCATCTGTGGACGCTTTGCTACGAAGAGCAGTTTTACGCCGTCGCTGGATTGTGTCTGTTCATTGCTCCGAAACATTTCTTTCGGTCCATCGCCGGCATCACGGCGATCGTCGCTGCGTTGACCGTGCTTCTTCCGAGCCATCCTGCGTTTCGCGGTTTCTTCTTCGATGGATTGTGGTTGCAGTTTGCGGCAGGAGTTGGTGTCTATCACGTTCTGATTCACGGAAACCGCAAGGATGCCGTACTCCTTGTTGGAATTCTGCTGGCGGCCTCTCTACATCAGCTGTTTCAAATGTCGTCGTTCTGGGAGCTGGATCACCACCTGCACGAGTCGAACGTGGTTGCGTTCCTGTTTGCGATCGTTCTGCTGGGACTGTTTCGGTTTGACGTGACGATCTCGAAGTCGCGTTTCGTGGCTCCGTTCACGAGTTGCGGCCTGGCCTGCTACAGCATCTATCTTGTCCACGCACCGCTCGTCAAAGGACTCTCGCACGCGTTGTATCTGCTGGGATTCACTTCGAGACTCGACACGTTGCTGGTGACGATCCCGAGTTGCCTGATCGTTTCGGTGGTGATCGGGAAGGCGTTCCATCGCGGTGTCGAGCAACGTTTTCTGAACCCCTCGTCCGCGCCGTCGCCCGCTCAAGTGACAGCATCGAGTACTGCTGCGGAGCCTGAGACGCCGCCGCTAGTCAAGCCGGCGATTGTGTGATGCCGGTGCCGTAGTTGGATGGGAGGGCCGGTGGCTATTCCGACACGATCAGCCCGACACATTGGCTGATGCGTTGCTCGACGTCCGGCTGACGACGATACTTCCGGTCCACGTTACTTCCGATCGGAACGTTGTCGGCTGTCGCCTTGATTGACTCGAATCATCGTTTGCTCGATGAGAGGCGGACCCGCCTTTGCGACGGCGTTCGGTTTCGAAACTGAGGACCCGCCATGCTTCGAATCGTCAAACTGACTTTGTGCGTGACCCTGCTGGCTGTTGCTGCGTCGTCGTTCGCGAACGCTGAAGACAGCAAAAAAGCAGATCAGAAAAAGACCGCCAGCACTGAGAAGAAAGCAAAGCACCCTGTCTATGGTCAGACGATGAAGTCGCTGACCGGCAAGGAAACGAAACTCTCCAAGTACCGCGGCAAGGTGTTGCTGCTGGTCAATACGGCCAGCGAGTGCGGTGCGACTCCGCAGTACGACCCGCTGCAAGGTCTTCATAAGAAGTACGCAGAGAAAGGACTGGCCGTCGTCGGGTTTCCTTGCAATCAGTTCGGTAGCCAGGAACCGGGATCAGAATCTGAAATCGCTTCGTTCTGCAAGAAGAATTACGGCGTCGAGTTCGACATGTTCGGCAAGGTCGACGTCAATGGAGAAAAGGCGGCGCCGCTGTTCAAGTATCTGACGTCTAAGGAAAGCGGCCTGAAGAAGACCGGTCCGATCGGCTGGAACTTCGAAAAGATTCTGCTCTCACGTCGCGGGAAGCCGGTTGCTCGATTCGGAACGGGCGTCGAGCCGGATTCTGAAGAAGTTTTGAAGGCCATTGAAGCCGAGTTGGCCAAAGAAGCTCCGAAGAAGCGGACGAAGAAAGAGGCAAAGTAAGCGTCGAGCGATCCCGCGTGAACCAGCTGATGGTCGAAGGCCGTCTTCCTGCTTGAAGGAGACGGCCTTCTGATTTACCACGAGCCGAATTGCCGTTCAGCTTGACGGTTTTTAACGAACGGAAATGACGGCCGACTAGTTACTGATTCGCGTTACAACTTTTCGAGACAGGATGATTCTGGAGAGCTGACTGTGAAAGCGCTCGTGAAGAAAGAGGCGACTGTGGGGCTCTGGCTGGACGATGTTCCCGAGCCGGAATTCGGGATCAATGATGTTCTGATCAAGGTTCACCGGACGGGCATCTGCGGCACCGACGTCCATATTTACAAATGGGACGCCTGGGCTCAGAAGACGATTCCGGTGCCGATGACCGTTGGGCACGAGTTTGTCGGCGAGGTCGTCGACGTCGGCTCGAACGTCACGGACTTCCACGCCGGCGAGATTGTCAGTGGGGAAGGACACGTCGTCTGCGGGCTGTGTCGCAATTGTCTGGCTGGCCGTCGGCACTTGTGTGCTCACACGGTCGGAGTCGGCGTCAATCGTGAAGGCGCGTTTGCAGAATACATTTCCCTCCCGATGACGAATGTCTGGCATCATCACGACGGGATCGACTGGGACATCGCGTCGATCTTTGACCCGTTTGGCAATGCTGTTCACACGGCACTGTCGTTTCCCGTGTTGGGCGAGGACGTGCTGATAACCGGGGCGGGGCCGATTGGATTGATGGCTGCGGCCGTCGTTCGACACGCTGGTGCACGGTACGTTGTTATCACCGATGTGAATCCGTGGCGACTGGAACTGGCTAAGAAGCTGGGCGTTACGCGGGCCGTCGACGTTCGAAGCGAATCGCTGGCCGATGTTCAGAGAGAACTCGGCATGGCGGAAGGCTTCGATGTCGGACTGGAGATGTCCGGCAATTCGATGGCCTTTCAGGGAATGCTCGAAAACATGTGCCACGGCGGTAAAGTCGCCATGCTGGGAATTCCCGAAGGCGAAATGGCGATCGACTGGAACACGGTCGTGTTTAACATGCTGACGATCAAAGGGATCTACGGTCGCGAAATGTACGAAACCTGGTACAAAATGACGGTCATGCTGCAGAGCGGCCTGGACATCAGCCCTGTCATCACGCACCGATTTCATTACTCAGAATTTCAGCAGGGCTTTGACGCGATGCTCAGCGGTGACTCTGGCAAAGTCATTCTTAACTGGACCGAACAATGATTGCCGTGCGTTTGTCGCTGGCGATGAAAATGAATTCGAAGGGCTGAGTCATGTACGGCAGTTTTCGCGAGCATCTTGCTAAACAGTTGGACGAAATACGCGAGCAGGGACTCTGGAAGTCGGAGCGTCTTATTGAGTCTCCGCAGGATGCTCACGTGCAACTCGGCCGGGCGCAAGGGTTGCTGAATCTGTGCTCGAATAACTACCTCGGACTGGCTGGTCATCCGGAGATTCTTGAGGCGGCCCACAAGGGGCTCGATCGATGGGGTTACGGGCTGGCGTCGGTTCGGTTTATTTGCGGCACGCAGAAGATTCATCGTCAGTTGGAATCTCGACTGAGTGACTTCCTCGGGACGGACGACACGATTCTTTACTCGTCCTGTTTCGATGCAAACGGCGGGCTGTTTGAAACGTTGCTCGGATCTGAAGACGCAATTATTTCCGACGAGCTCAATCATGCGAGCATTATCGACGGCGTGCGACTTTGTAAGGCTCAGCGGTTTCGGTATCGAAACAACGATCTCGCCGATCTGGAGACGAAGCTCCAGGAAGCGGAGTCGGCCAGGTTTCGGCTGATTGCTACCGACGGCGTCTTTTCGATGGACGGTTACATCGCGGACCTGGCCGGGATCTGCGAACTCGCTGACAAGTACGACGCGCTGGTCATGGTCGACGATTCTCACGCCGTTGGATTTATCGGCGAGAACGGACGCGGGACACCCGAGCACTGCGGAGTCAGCGATCGCGTCGACATTTTGACCGGCACGATGGGTAAGGCACTGGGAGGGGCCAGCGGAGGCTACACCAGCGGACGGCAGGAGATCGTCGATTACCTGCGGCAACGGTCACGGCCGTACCTGTTTTCGAATTCGCTCGCGCCGCCGATTGTGCAGGGAACGATCAAGGCGCTGGAACTGGTGGCTCAGTCGCCAAAACTTCGCGAGCAGCTCCGAACGAACACAGAGTTTATGCGTAAGGAACTCACGTGGCGTGGCTTCGAAGTTCTCGAAGGGGAGCATCCGATTATCCCGGTGATGCTCGGCGATGCTGAGCTGGCGACAAAGTTTGCAGAGTCGATGCTCGAAAAAGGCGTCTACGTCGTCGGGTTTTCGTTTCCCGTTGTGCCGGTCGGAAAAGCTCGCATCCGCACGCAAATGTCGGCAGTGCATACTGCCGAAGATTTGCAGTTCGCTGTCGAGTGCTTCGAGAAGACCGGCCGCGAACTTGGTGTGATTTCGTGACGTCGGATCGGTCGGACTTTTGTTCGGACTAACCCAGTTCAAAGCTCCTTCGAGCAATGCTGGCATTGAGGTCTGGCTGCTTCCGTCTGGCCGCCGCAATGTGGACAGCTGAGAGTGACGCCGCGAGCGACGGGAGTTGTCGATCCATCTCCGCCTTTCTTGAACAGACGCACGATGATGGAAACGACGACGGCGCCAACAAGCAACACTCCGACCACGAGAACTCCGATGCCAATCACGCTAACTCCCATCTTTCGGTTCCTTCTTTCCTGATCACGTTTCGTTGAGTTCGGCTGTTCGAATTACTGCAGCTCTTTGCCGCACGACTCGCAGGTTTTGCGTCCGACTCGGGTTTCCCGTCCGCAGTGGTAGCAGTTCAGTTTCGCATTTTGAACGTCAACGGTGCCGAATCCGAACCCGACCGCAAACAGGATCGCACAGCTGACAATGGCGACGACGATGGCCACCCCGACCAGGTCTGCGAGCATCTGAATGATTGGAAACATGAGGTTTGGAGCCTCCCGATCGGCTGCCGACGAAGTTCAGACGTATTTTGATGGCGAACGCTGCCGCGTTGATTGAAATCTGCGTTGATTGACGTGGCCGCTTCGCGTTCAGTGTGACAGGCAGAGTTCCGTTTCCGCAATGTAGAGCAGTTTCGCTCCGTGGCAATTTGGGATGATGGTTTACCGAAAAATGAGTCCGCAAATCAGGCGAAAGGATCGTGTCGGGTGAGATCGTCCGACGGCGGCGTTAACATGGCAGGACACGTTCACCCATCCAGCGACGTAGTCGAGCAGTTCTCTGGTCGTTGTCGCCAATTGAGTCATCGGGGCCGGTCATGCTGAAGCGAGGAATGTTTCTGAGTCTGCAACCCGCAGTTTGCTTGACCGTGATGCTGGTCTCCATGCTGGGGCTGGCGATGCAACCAGCATTTGCCGACACGTTTGAGTATGTCGACGAGGAAGGCAAGGATCAGACAGTCGAAGCTCGGTTCTATGGAGAAGGGCAGGGGGCGATTGCTCTGGAACTGGGCGACGGCTCGCTCTCGATCGTTCCCCAGGCGGCGCTCAAAAAACGAACGCCAGGTGACGATCCAACCCCGATGACGCCGCAGGAAATGCTGACTCGGCTGGAAGGTGAGTTCGGCGAAGACCTGTTTCGCGGACGTGTGGAGAAGCAGTATGTCGTGGGAGTTGTGTTGACCGCTCCGTTGCCGAAGACCTCTGAACGCCGCGTCGGGGCCAACCTTCTGAAAGCCGCTCGTTACATGAGCGGGATTGAGAATATGTTTCAGCGGTTCTGTAAGTCGATGAAGATTGAGCGGGAAGATCCGAAGTACCCTTTGGTCGTGCTGATTTTTGAGACGGACGACGACTTCAACGAGTACACGACCAAACACACCGGCGGAAAAGGACTATCGGCAGAGAACATTGCCGGCTTCTATTCGCCTCGAACGAATTATCTGTACGTAAGAATGAGCGAGTGTTACTCGTTTGCGACGCCGCTGCACGAAGCGATCCATCAGCAATGTTTCAACACGCGAGTTCTTTCGCGGCTCGCTCCGTTGCCCGTCTGGTTCAGCGAGGGCATCGCGACTGGCTTTGAAGGGAACGGCGACCGCGTTCAGAGCGATCCTTTCAAACTGAACGCCGCCTACGTAAAGGTCATCATGAGATCCGGCGGTCTGCCTCGACAGATGTCGTGGGATGATGTCGTGACGACGGACCAGGTTTTTCGAGGCGACATCTTTGCCGGCTCGGCTTACATCCATGCGTGGAGTATGCACTGGCTGCTGGTCAGCAAATTCCGAAAGCAGTACCCAGAATATTTGCGATACCTGTCGACGCTCGAGCCGCTTGCCGAAGAATCAACACGCGTGAGGTCGGCGAAGTTTGAAGAGATCTTCGGAGCGACTCCGAACTCGATTCAGGAGAAATTCGGCCCGGCATTTCAGGCGGCGATGAAACGTTTCAAACCGCCGAAGGGCAGTGAAGAGCGTCCCGGAACGATCAGCCGAATCACGAATCTCGCTGGAGTCGATGCCTACGCTGAAACTGACGGCTTCAACCTGAAGGTGCAGGCTCAGTTGCGGAACCTGTCGCCGATTCGCGAGATGGCATTTGTCATCACCGTCGTTACGGACTCGGGCAATACTGCTCAGTGGTTCCTTCCGAGGATGAAGATCAACGAGTTCCAGCTTCTTGAGCCGAAGCTGGTGCGTGGTCGAGGATTCAATGTGATGGTCAAGTCGACGCCGTCCGACAGCGATACGGCGGCAAGCTGGCGCCGTGGGCAGTTGCCGACTTTCGAGTTGCGGAGGTAGCCGAGTGGAAGTTGCCATCGGAAGTTTGCTGGTCGGTCTTTCGTGCGCGATTTTGCCGTACGGCGTCGAGGATCATTACGGCCGCGGCGTTGATTTCATCGAGGCCGACATTCGCGACAAGTTGCGACACCTGAGAGTCTCGGCGAAAAATCTGCGATGGTGGCTGCACGCGTGGACGGTCTTTGTCGTCGTGACGTTTTTCACTCTCAGCGTTGTCTTCTCGTCGCTGCCTCTCGCGCTGACCGTGTCGTGTTTGCTGGTCTGCCTGCCGTGGTACATCGTTCGGCGGAAGGCTGAGCAGCGGCGACAGATGATTGAAGATCAACTTGCTGATGCGATGGTTTCTCTGTCGAGCGCGATCAAAGCGGGGCTCTCACTGGCTCAGGCGTTGGACATCCTCGCTCAACAGACGCCGCGGCCGATCTGTCAGGAGTTTCAGCAGATCATCGGCGAGTATCAGCTTGGGAAACCGATGGAGCGGTGTCTGGAGGAAGCTCGAAAAAAATTACGCAGCGAGAATTTCGCGCTCTTCGCGGCAGCCATGGAGGCGAGCCGGGACAGCGGCGGTCGACTGAACGAGACCGTCGACCGAATTGCTCATTCCGTGCGCGAGTTGCAGCGTCTCGAACGAAAGATATCTTCCGAAACGGCGCAGGCTCGCACGTCGGCTTTGTACATGGCTCTGGCCCCGGTGTTTGTGCTGGCCGTGTACTATTTCGTGATCGATCCGGTCAACACCGAGCGATTGTTTACGACTTTTGCCGGACAGGTGATGCTCAGTTTTGCCGTCATCCTGAACGTGACCGCGTGGTTGTGGGCACGTCAGATTCTCAATCCGGAAATCTGACGCTTCGAGATCAGCGAGGCCGACCGGGATTGAGCGAGTTGGCAGCGTCATCCAGTTTGTCGGAGCTACCGCAAGGGTCTTCACTCGATCCCGGTCGTTGTGAATTCGATCCTGACCCATGTGAACTCGACTCGTTCCTGCGGGAATTTGCGGATAGAATCCCGCGACTTCGAGTTTTCTGTCGTAGCAGGTGCGCCTTTCCCCATATTCTGCTGCATTCTGCGGTTCCGTTGGCATTTGGACGCGAATCGCCATCCTGTCTGGCACAAACCGTTTCGCTGCATTAGTTAGAGTATTGCTCTCTGCACGGTCGCGAGTTTTCGCGTTGTGCGATCCGAATATCGAATTTCTCCGTCCGTTTGTTTTCCGGTCGTTGCTTTCCACAAGGGTGTTTTCCATGCGTCGACAGTTTTTCGGGCTCGTCTCATTCTGCTTAATGGTCACGCTGATTGGTTGCGGCGATAAGGCGACGGTTGAGCCGATCGACACTGGAACTGGCTCGGCGGCATTGCCGGATCTGGCCACCTCGACGACCGACAAAGGTGACTCATCGGGAGATTCTTCTGGTGGCTCGTCAGAAGACGCTCACAAGGGGCACAACCACGGCAAGCAGCCGGAGGGCCATGGCGAGCAACCGGAGGGGCGTAAGACACTCGACGGCAATTGGCTGCTTGCCTTCACGAATCTCGTGCCGCCGCAACAGGAAGGCCAGGAGCTTCAGGCGGGAGACCGAGCACTTCTATTGTTTAAGGTTGCTGGTTCAGATAGTGACTCCCCGACAATTTCCGTCATTGCCGGTCGCCAGGGACTTGAGCAGATCGAATTCCGTGATCTGAAAATTGAAGGCGGAGCGATTGAGTTCGAAACCACGAATGCACAAGGCGTCAAAGCGTTCGACTATTCCGGCACGCTCGTCGACGGCCTGGTAATTGGGTCGACGCTGTTTGCCGACGGGAGTCTTGCGGTCTCAAGGCTGCTACCGACGGACGAGAAAACGTTCGCTCGAATTCCGCTGACGATTCCGCTGCCGGAAACTCAAATGTTTGTCCAGATTGGGACATCGCCTGTTCCGGACGAGGATGTGCGAGCTTTCAATGAAATGCTTCCGGCCAGCCCGCTGGGGCGGATGGCGTACCTGAGATTGGTCAACATGACCGCCGGAAACAAAGCGCCCGCCGAGGAGCTGGAACGCGTGATCAGTGAGCTCGCAGACTCCATGGCGATCTGGGGTGAGCGTGTCGTCACGTACTCGGAATTCGAATCGTTCAGTGCTGTCTCGGTGGCTGGGTACGATGTCGATTGGTGCCTGGCTAAGGCAGACGAGATCGAAGAAAAACTGAAGGCCAGTGAAGACCTTAAGTCGCTTGCTGTAACTGTTGCCGGAATTCGAGATCAGATCAAGTATCGGCAGACGACAGAATTACTCGGCTCGAAGGAAGAAGCGGATCGAGTCAAGGGACGGGGGCTTGCCGAAGAGTTTCTGAAGAAGACTCCGTACGAACCGGTGCTTTCCTCGTTGCTGGCAGACGACGCGCGGCTGTACGGGAGCAAGGACGAAGCCTTGCAGCGTTATGCGGCGTTGGCGGCGTTGCCCATGCAGGAGCGAATGCTGCAGCAGTTCTGGGCGAGCGACCCCGTGCAGAAGATTCTTCCGACCGAACGCCTGGCGACTCTCTGGAAGGAAAAGCACGGCAGTACCGAAGGGATGGACGAGTTTCTCGCTGAAGCCTACGACAAGGAGTTGCTGAGCTTCATTGATCCGCCCGTTGCGTCCACGCCAGAAGATGCTGACAAGCATGTCGTTCTGGTTGAGCTGTTTACTGGTAGCCGATGTGCTCCCTGTGTGGCCGCTGACGTCGGGTTGGAAGGAATCGAAAAGACGTATTCCCAATCTCAGGTCATCACTCTGCGTTACCACGTTCACGTTCCCGGTCACGATCCGTTGACGAATGAAGATTCCGAAGCCCGTTTCCACAACTACTACAAGGCCGCTGGTACTCCGAGCATGTTTGTCGACGGCCATACTTTGAGTGGTGTGGCTGGCGTGATGCCAAACTCGCCGCAGACGTACCGGGGCCTGCGAAATGTCATCGACCAATTCCGCGATCCACCCAAGACTGAGGAGCAGGTCCATCCCGCGACAGAAAAACAGG
>JBLFXD010000049.1:0-16217 GCA_047611045.1 Planctomycetaceae bacterium
CATCAGGTCATCACTCCGTAATTCATCAATTGAGTAGGCGGGAAGAGATTACGATACTTCGCAACCGACGGAGCGAACAGCCAACGCATCTGGCAAGGTCGATACGTTTGTGTTACTCGGGCGCTGGCTTGCGTTCGTCATGCGACGACGTAGGATGCTGGCGCTCATTATTTCCTTCAAAAACGCGGTCGAATTGCTCGGCCAGAACTCTCAGGAGCAGCTTTCAGTGGCCAAGAAGACGATCAAAGATGTGGATGTTTCCGGCAAGCGAGTCCTCGTTCGAGTCGACTTTAACGTGCCGCTCGACAACGACCTGCAAGTAACCGACGACCTGCGAATCCGGATGGCTCTGCCGACGATTACGTCCGTGCTGGAGCGAGGTGGAAGTCTTGTCCTGATGAGTCACCTGTCTCGACCAAAAGGCAAGGTCGTGCCGGCGATGAGTCTCAAGCCGGCCGCTGAGAAACTGGCCGAACTGATCGGACAGGATGTCGCCTTTGCAACGGACACCGTCGGCGACGATGCGAAAGCCAAAGTCGCATCACTGCAGCCCGGCCAGGTGCTCGTCCTTGAGAACGTCCGCTTCAATCCGGGCGAAGATCGCAAACAGGAAAACATCGTCAAAGAACCGTTCGCCGAAACGGTCGCTACATTTGGCGACGTTTACGTGAACGATGCATTCGGCACGTGCCACCGCACGGACTCGTCGATGTACCTCGTGCCTTTGAAGATGGAAGGCAAGCCGCGCGTTGTCGGGTTCCTCGTCGAAAAGGAAATCAAATACCTCGCCGACACGATTGCAACACCCGAACGACCATTCGTGGCGATCGTGGGCGGTGCCAAAGTTTCCGACAAGATCAACGTCATCCGCAACCTGATGGGGATCTGCGACAAGGTCCTGGTCGGCGGAGCGATGGCTTACACGTTTGAACTGGCCAAAGGCCGCAACGTCGCGAAGAGCCTCGTCGAGCACGACTATGTCAAACTCGCCAAAGAGCTGATCGAAGAAGGCGGCGACGTTCTGGAATTACCGACGGACACTCACTGCGGAGACGACTTCAGCGGCGACTGCAACAAGTGCGTCGTTGAAGCCGGCAACATTCCCGTCAACTTCGAAGGCTTCGATGTCGGACCGGAAACGGCAAAGAAGTACGCCGAAACCGTTCTGACCGCAAAGACTGTTGTCTGGAACGGCCCGATGGGCGTTTGCGAACTGCCACCATTCGACGCTGGCACGAAGATAGTCGCTCAGGCGATCGCCGACGGCGACAGCACGAGCATCATCGGCGGCGGCGACAGCGCGGCAGCGATCCAGCAACTTGGGTTCGCCGACAAAGTTTCACACATCAGCACTGGCGGCGGAGCAAGCCTCGAAATGCTCGAAGGCAAGAACTTCGAAGCCGTCGACCTGCTCGACGAAGCGTAACGCGAAGCTGAAAACCGATTCGACGTTTGGAAGCGGACGTCGATACGAAATCAAACGGCCCGGCAGAACTCGATCTGCCGAGCCGTTTTTCTGTTGATCGTGCCTCAGGGCGACGACCGCTTTCGGTAACAAACCGTGCTTAATCCGCGTAGCCTTTGAGGTTCCAAGCCGCTTGATGATCACGGATAGCTCCATGAAGCATCGTCGACCTATCCGTGAAAATCCGTGTCGATCTGTGGCTGAAGAATTGAAGGGTTTTTCATGATGAGTGTTGAGTTTCAGATTGGCCGAGTATCGACGTGGAATTTGTTGATTGCGATCGTTGCAATTCTTTCTGGTGGCGTTGTGGACGCGGCTGACCGGCCGAACATCCTGCTGATCGTGAGTGATGACCAGCGGCCCGACACGATCGCTGCGCTGGGCAACGATGTCATTAAGACTCCGAATCTCGACCGTCTGGTTCGAGAAGGCACGGCGATTACGCGAGCAACCTGCGGATACCCAATTTGTACTCCGAGTCGTGCGGAGATACTTTCAGGGTGCTCCAGTTTTCGTAACGGAGTGATTGATTTCGGAAAACCGATTGATCCCGAGTTGCCGCTGATGGCTCGGTGGTTTGGCGATGCTGGTTACCGAACGTCGTACGTCGGCAAGTGGCACAACGACGGAGCACCGATCGATCGAGGTTACTCACAGACGAACGGTCTGTATCGAGGCGGCGGGGGCAAGTGGTACAAGCCTCAGGTCGACTGGTTCGGACGCCCCGTGACGGGGTATCGAGGATGGATCTTTCAATCTGACGACGGGACGAATTATCCGGAACGCGGCGTCGGCTTGACCTCAGACATCAGCGAGAAGTTCGCGGACGCGGCGATTGAGTTGATTCAACAGCCGACCGACAAGCCGTTCTTCGTTCACGTTAACTTTACCGCTCCGCATGACCCGCTGATGATCGATCCGAAGTTTGCGGACATGTATGACGCAGCGACGATGCCGCTGCCGAAGAATTTTGCCGCTCGGCACCCGTTCGATCATGGCAACTTCGACGGTCGCGATGAGAAGCTGTTCGCCTGGCCAAGGACTCCCGAAGAGACTCGCGGAGAACTGGCGGCTTACTACGCGGTGATTTCCCACATGGATGCTCAGATCGGTCGCGTTCTGAAGGCGCTCAGCGACAGCGGCAAGGGCGAGAACACGGTCGTCGTTTTCTCCAGTGATCACGGACTGGGAGTCGGCAGCCACGGACTGCGAGGTAAGCAGAGCATGTACGAGCACACGATTGGCGTGCCGCTGGTCATGGCCGGGCCGGGTATTTCAAAAGGCAAGCGGCTGGCAACGCAGTGCTACTTAAGAGACCTCTTTCCGACGCTCTGCGATCTTGCTGGAGTTACCGGGCCGGGCGATCGGATCGATGGTCGCAGTCTGCTGCCGGCACTTCGCGGCGAGAAGAAGAGGATTTACCCGTTTGTCGTCGGCTACTTCCGAAACTTCCAAAGGATGATCCGCGACGAGAATTGGAAATACATCGAATACCCCGCCGTCGACAGGCAACAGCTGTTTCACCTTTCCGACGACCCCAACGAGTTGCACGATCTGTCGAACGATCCAGCTCATGCCAAAACCAAAGCCGCACTTGCCATGACCCTGCACCGTTGGATGAAGGACAATGGCGATCCACTTTCTGCGTCGCCGTAATACGTGCGTTTTCCAATGAGCGAGCTTCCGAGGGATCACCAAACTGAAAACCGGCAAATTCAGAATGGCTTGAACCGATCGACGTACTCCGATGCAGCAAACTGCCCGATTGATTCTGCCGATAAGTGACGCAAAACGCAGCAATGCAAAATGCGGCAGTCAGCGGACTGCGACTTGCCGCAACGCGCTTCGGCGGCGCATTCCCTAATGAAATCAGGTGTCCGCCGGGCGATTCCAGCCTCTTTTCGAAGATTGTCACATGTTTGGCACAGCGCGTGCTGTAAGTAATTTCAAGCGGTAGCAGGCGTTGGCCCGCACTTGTTACCGTCGATCTTAGCGTGGCGGATGACTTCGGTCATTCGCCACGCTTTTTTGTGCGCGCCCACTTCCCGCCCGCGATATGCGATGCGTCCATCACCAACGAATCCGCTGCCCGACGTGACATCCTGACCGTGAGCCTCAATAATCGGGCTTCGTCGATGTGACCTCGTAATTTCCTGAATACACAGCAGCAGGACTCGTGATGGACTACCGGAATCTCGGAAAAGCTGGCGTCAAAGTCTCACCCGTTTGCCTTGGAACCATGATGTTCGGCGGGCAGACCAGCGAAGCAGACTCGATTCGAATCATTCACCAAGCGAATGAGCTCGGAGTCAACTTCATCGATACCGCCGACATGTATGCCGGTGGCGAGTCGGAAGTTGTCACGGGCAAAGCCATCGCCGATCGTCGAAACGACGTCGTGCTGGCAACCAAAGGCGTCCAGAAAATGGGCGACGGCCCCAACGATCAGGGAGCGAGCCGCAAGCACCTGATGCATGCCCTCGACGAAAGTCTGCGGCGGCTGAATACCGACTACATCGACGTCTACTATTACCACGCGCCGGACTACTCGACGCCAATCGAAGAATCGATGCGGGCACTCGACGACATGGTTCGTTCCGGAAAGGTGCACTACATCGGCTGCTCCAACTTCCGAGCGTGGCGCATCTGCGAAGCACTCTGGACGAGCGACAAGCTGAACCTGCACGCGTTCTCAGTCCTGCAGCCGCTTTACAACATTATGAACCGCGACATCGAAGTCGAAGTTCTGCCGATGTGCCAGGAGAAGGGGCTCGGCGTCGTCAGTTACTCGCCGCTTGCCCGAGGCATCCTGACCGGCAAGTACAAACTCGGCGAAGGCTATCCGGATGGCAGTCGAGCATCGCGTAACGATCCTCGCATGCAGCAGGCGGAACTCCGTGACGCCAGCATCGAGATGTCACAGAAGATTGCCAACTACGCTCGAAACACCAAAGGCTGCGAACCGACGCACTTCGCCCTCGCATGGTGCCTGGCGAATCCGATTCTGACCTCAATCATTCTCGGACCGAAAACGCAGGCTCAGTTCGAAGACAACATGAAGTGCCTCGACGTTGAGATTACCGCCGCCGACGAAGATTTTATCGATGACCTCGTGCCGGTCGGCGAGCACAGCGGCAAGGGTTTCCAGGATACGGCCTACCCAGTGACGGGCCGGCCTCGCGGTTGAGGAATTCGGTTGGACAAGAATTGGACCGCAGAGGCGGGTGAGGAAAACGCAGAGGTCAGGGTGACTTTTCCTCTTCTCTTCGCGTCCTCAGCGATCTCTGCGGTCAACTTTCAAGAGAATTCCAAAGCCGAAAATTGAAGCACAAAAATTCGTCAGGCACAGCCTGACCTACCAGGAATCTCATCGATGGACGCTTCAGCCACCTGGACAATCACGACTCTTTGCGTCGGCATGCTGATCGTCATTGGCGGCATCCTGGCGTTGCGGCTGCATGCCTTCCTGGCATTAACGTTTGCTGCGTTGGTCGTCGCGATCATGACTCCGCAGTCAGCCACGCGGAACTATGAAATCAGCAAGAGTGCAACAGAGGTCACGTACACGGAGAATATCGAATACGAGCGAGCCGACCTTGACGGCAGTCTCACTCCAGCGACCAATGTACTGATCGGGATTTCGGACAAAGATAAATTCCCCACCGATCGTGAATACATGTTGATTCGACGGACGGGCGATTCGTTCGAAGTCATCTATCCGCGAATCAATCCAATGGACGGCCTGGGGTCCAACGCGGGATCCGAGCTCCCGTCGACAACCCTGGTCATGGTTGCCGTCGACGAACCTGCCGACCATCGCCCTCAGCTTGGCGATTTCATCATCGAGCCACACCTTTACGCATCGGCGGTGAAAGAGTCTAAACAGACGGTCGCGTCCCGTGTCGTGTCTGGGTTTGGAACCACCGCTGGTAAGATTGGCATTCTGATCGCGATGGCATCGATCATCGGGAAATGTTTGCTCGACAGCGGAGCCGCGGACCGGATTGTTCGCACGGCTCTTGCGAAGTTTGGAGAGAGGTTCGCGCCGCTTTCCTTTGTGTTCAGCGGATTTCTGCTGGGAGTGCCGGTGTTCTTTGACACGGTCTTCTATTTAATGATTCCGCTCGGCAAGGCGATGCAGTTGCGGACCGGGCGTAACTATCTGCTCTTCGTGCTGACGATAGTGGCTGGAGCGACGATGGCACACTCGCTCGTTCCGCCGACGCCTGGACCGCTGGTCGTGGCTGAGGAACTCGGTGTCGACATCGGCATGATGATTCTCGCGGGCTGCTGCGTCGGCTTTTTCACAGCAGGATTCGGGTATTTGTACGCGTCGATGTTTGCCAACAAAATCTGGACGCTGCCGCTGCGCGAGACTTCCGATTTCTCGCTGAAGGATCTGGAAGAGCTGACGAACCGCAAGGAGTCCGAACTGCCGCCGTTCTGGCTTTCGATTCTTCCGATCGTGCTTCCCGTTGTTCTGATTGCCGGTTACAGCGTGATTAAGGCAATGACGAAAGCCGAAGTGCTGACACTTTCCGAACCTGTGAATTCCGTGCTCGCAACGCTCGGCGACAAGAATATCGCTCTGATTATTTCCGCCGTGATCGCGATGCTGACTCTCATTCGTTCTCGCAGCCTTTCGCGAAAACAGCTGGCCGATGCGGTCGGCTCGGCACTGGCCAGCGGCGGGATCATTATTCTGATCACGTCGGCAGGCGGAGCGTTCGGCAAGACACTCCAGGCCACGGGCGTCGCGACGTTGATTCAGGACTTGTCGGTCACTTCACCGGCGATGATCATCACGATGGCCTGGCTGATTACGGCGGCGATCCGAACAGCTCAAGGCTCAGCGACGGTAGCCATGATGACCGCGGTCGGAATTCTGGGCGGACTGGCACAGTCAGGATCGCTGCCTTTCCATCCGGTTTACCTGGCTCTGGCCATTGGATGCGGATCGAAGCCAATTGCCTGGATGAACGATTCCGGCTTCTGGGTGATTACTCGGATGAGTGGTATGACTGAAGGTGAAGGCCTGAAATACATCACGCCCATGACCACTCTGATGGGAGTTGTCGGGCTAATTGTCACAATTGCTGGCGCGACGCTGTTTCCTATGGTTGGCGGCAATTGATATCTGACTGGAAGTAGACTTTTAATCGCAGAGGACGCTGAGATTTGTCGCAGAGGACGGAGAGTTCTTCGACAAATCTCTGCGTTTCCCTCTGCGAGTCTCTGCTCCTCTGCGTTGAAGGTCAGCCTGAGTCGGCGGAATGAGCGGAAGGAATTGAAATGGCTGAAGCAGCAACGCAGGTACGTGCCACGCGGATTCGCTACCTGATCGTGGCGGCGGCGACGTTGATGTCGTTCCTGCTGTACCTTGACAGGTTCTGCGTTTCCTTCGCGGTTGACTACATCCGCCAGGATCTGGGGATGAGTCAGGGGCAGGTGAAATGGTTTCTGAGCGCGTTCTTCTGGTCGTACGCGCTGGCTCAGGTTCCGTCCGGCTGGCTGAGTGACCGCTACGGCGCGCGGATCATGCTGGTTATTTACATTTTGACCTGGTCGTTCTTTACCGGGCTGATTGGAGCGGCCAATAGTTTCGCCATGCTGATCGTGTCGCGGCTCGGTTTGGGATTTGGTCAGGCGGGAGCGTATCCGACGGCAGCATCGATCGTTGGACGCTGGATGCCAGTCACGGCTCGCGGAAGCGCGAGTGCCATCGTGGCTAACGGCGGCAGGATCGGTGGAGCACTCGCCCCCGTGCTGACCGCTTACCTGATCGTACAGTTCGTGCCGATGGGAACTCCGGTCGAACTTGCTTCTAAAGACGTTCTGATCCCGAGCGAGGTGATTGAACGGCTGCAAGACGATGGGAAAGCAAGCTCGCTGCGTGCTCACCTCACTCAGGCCGACGCCGAAAAACTTGACGCGGCCACGTTCACGGTCGAGGGCAGTGGCGACGACGAGACGCGAGAGTATTCCGGCGTTGAAACCGAAGACCTCGTTGCCATGCTGAATCGAATCATCGAGTCGGACGAGATTTACAAGGAGCAACAGATGGGCACCGTGAAGTTGCCCAAAGAGGGGCTGAGGATGCTGGCCCTTGTCAACGATGACAAAGAACTTTCGACCGACCAGCGAGTCCGATTTCATCGTTTTCTGCTGGAGGGAGTGTTTCCGCGAGGGCTGGCGAAGCTTTACGGAAAAGGCTGGCGACCGATCATGTACATCTATGGGTTCGCCGGGATTTTCGTGGGGGTCTTCTTCTGGATCTTCTTCCACAATCGACCGGAAGTTCACCCGTGGAGCAACAAAGCCGAGCACTCGCTGATTCTGAAAGGCCGTGAAGAAGTCGCCAACCAGGACAGACAAAAGCTGGAGCCGGCCCCGATCCTGGCTTTGGTGAAAAGCTTCAACATGTGGTGCAGTTGTTTCTCGCAGTGGGGCACGAACGTCGGATGGGTCTTTCTGGTGACCTGGCTGTCGCGGTACCTGCTGGATGTTCATAATGTCCCGATCCTCGAACGCGGCACGATGGCGATGACACCCGTGCTGATCGGCATGCTGGGAATGATGTCGGGGGGGACGGTGACGGACGTGCTGGCTTCGAAGGTGGGAATCAAATGGGCTCGGCGAATTCCGATCGCCGGCTCGCGACTGGTCGCCCTACTTGCTTACCTCTGTTGCATCGGCATCACGACGCAACTGCCTGCCGATTCGGCGTTCAACACTCCGTGGGTGTTTGTGGGACTGTTCTCGGTTGTCGCGTTTTCAACCGACTTTGGAACTCCGTCTTCCTGGGCGTTCACGCAGGACATCGGTGGTCGTCAGGTTGGATCGGTGCTTGGCTGGGGGAATATGTGGGGCAATCTCGGAGCCGCCGTCTCCCCGTTGATCTACGACTACTTTCTCGGCGAGAATCCAACCCTGCGCGACTGGAACATGATGTTCGCGGTTTGCGCCGGAGCGTTCTTTGTCTCGGGGGTGTTCGGACTACTTATGGACGCCACAAAGCCACTCTTGAATGACGACACCGAGTCCGAACCTGCATCACCTCAAACGACTGCTTAACCCAACACGCAATCAGGAACTCAGTCGCCATGAAGGCAGAGATTATTTCGATCGGCAGCGAACTCACCAGCGGAGCAAAGCTCGACACCAACAGTCAGTGGCTCAGTACCGAACTTTCCGAAATCGGCATCCCCGTCCACTTTCATGCGACGATGGCTGATGACCGGCAGACGATGCTCGAAGTTTTTCAGACGGCGGTCGAACGTTCCGACCTTGTGCTGGTGACAGGCGGTCTCGGGCCGACGCTCGATGACCTGACGCGCGAGTTGATTGCCGAACTGACCGGCACCGAACTCGTTCTGGACGAGCCATCGTTGCAGTTCATTCAGAACCTGTTCGAAAAACGCGGCCGAGTCATGGCCGATCGGAACAAGATTCAGGCGATGTTTCCGGCGGGCAGCGAAGTGTTGCATAACCCGGTCGGAACGGCGCCGGGCATCTGGATGGAAGTGGCCCGGGAAGGCAGATCCCCAAGTTTGCTGGCCGCCATGCCGGGCGTGCCGAGCGAAATGAAAATCATGTATCGCGAGCAAGTGCTGCCACGACTTCCCGGTGGACAGCGAGTGATCCGACGAAGCAGCGTGCATTGCTTCGGGCAGGGCGAATCCAACATCGAAGAAATGCTCGGAGACCTGACCGCCCGAGACCGCAACCCGGAAGTCGGCATCACGGCGTCGTCGGCCACGATCAGCCTGAGGATCGCTGCTCATGGATCGAGCATCGAAGAATGCGACAATCTGATCTCGGAAACGAAGTCGCTGATTTCTGAGAAACTCGGAGCACTGATCTTCGGGGAAGATGACCACACCCTGGAATCATCGGTGGTCGGCATGTTGCTCAAACGCAGGCTGGCGATCACGACCGTTGAAGCAGGCACCCGCGGACTGCTCGCCCAAATGCTGAGTTCAACGCCCGGAGCGGACTCGTGCTTCCTGGGCGGAGTTGTTCTGAACGCGTCACCCAGCGTCGTGATCTCGCTCGGCGATGACGGCGGGGCCGGTCCGGACGACGACGCGTCGGGAGGATCGATGAGTCTTGTCTCCGCCGAAGAAACCCTGGAGATGGCGCAGAACGCTCGACGACGATTCGAGAGCGACTTCGCAATATCGATTTCGCCATTCACAGAACCCTCCGCACCCGGGGAGCCGGCAACATCGTTCATCGCGCTCTCGGGAGAAAACGTCAACGAGGTACATGAACACAAGATTCTGGTCGACCCGGCCATCGCTCGTCCACGGGCCGCCAAAGGAGCACTGAATCTACTGCGACACCATCTGCTCAACCTGGATTCCTCATCGTAGGTCATGGATTCAGACGAGAACCACGAATAAACACGAATTTCCTGATGAGCTCCGAAGAATCTCATTCGTGTTTATTCGTGTCCATTCGTGGTTCAGAATTCAGGTTGCGAAGGTTTAGTCGCAATAACGACTCGCTCGGTGATCGACCAGAATCGCCAGGTTCCTTTGCGTCTTCGAGGCTTTGCGTCAAAACTTACGTTATGGCAAAACGATCGCTTAGTTGGTCATTCAAAGCGGAGCGGCAAATGAAGCACTCATCAGCGAGACGGTTCACAGCACTTTGTCTTGCGGCAGCGTTCGCCGTCGGCATTCAAACGCCTGACATTCGTGCGGACTCTGACTCGGACATCGTGGCGAAGATCAACGAACACATTCGGCAGGGATGGGAGGACAACGAGGTCACTCCGTCTGAGAAAGCGGATGGTGCAGAGTTTGCTCGGCGAGCGTCGCTGGACATTGTCGGCCGCATCCCGACTTACTCCGAACTGACCGCGTTTCTTGAATTGGAATCTCGTGATAAGCGGGAGCGGTTCGTTGATCAGCTGCTCGACCACGAGGACTACATCCGCAACTCGGCCAGCATCTGGGGGAACCTGCTTGTCGGGCGGTCAAATAATCGAGGCGGCGGAAGAGCGGCACTCGATCGTTGGTTGCGAAATGCGATTTACACAAACATCCCGTACGACCAGTTTGTGAAAGAGCTGCTCACCGCTGAGGGCAGCAGCGACGATAATGGAGCGGTCGTTTTACTCTCCAGCCACCAGAACGAGATGGCCGTTCCGGCGACGTCAATCACGTCGCGACTGTTTCTCGGTCGGCAACTACAATGCACGCAGTGCCACAATCACCCGTTCAACGACTGGCAGCAGGCTCAGTTCTGGGGAATGAATGCGTTCTTTCGAGGAACTCGGCGGCAGGGCAATCCGAATCGCGGCGCGGTGACGCTAACGGACAGCCCGGCTGCCACGATGGTCGACTTCGAAAAACGCAATGGCACGATGCAGTCAGCACGTCGGCAGTTCTTCGATGGTGACGGCGCGAAGGTCGCAGAACTTGACGTGACGGTCGACATTCTGGAACTCCGCAATCGAAGCGAGAAACGTGCTCTGTCGAGTCCTCGCGCGGAACTTGCCGGCTACATCACCGACCCGACAAAACCGTTCCTCGCGGAAACTCAGGTGAATCGCGTCTGGGGGCAACTGTTTGGATACGGGTTCACAAAACCGGTCGACGACATGGGACCACACAATCAGGCGTCCCATCCGGAGTTGCTGAAATATCTCGCCGGACAGTTTCGCGAAGCAGGTTACGACAACAAACGGCTGATCCGATGGATCACTGCCAGCGAGACTTACAATCTCACGAGCAAATTCAACGATGCGAATCTCGACGACGATCCGGCCAAGGGCGAGATGCCGATTTTCAGCCACATGTATCTCAAGCAGTTTCGCGCCGAGCAGCTTTACGATTCGCTACTGATCGCGACGGCGGCTGACCAGGCGAATCGAACATCGGATCAGGCTGAGGGTCAGCGAGCCACCTGGCTGCGCCAGTTCGTTCAAACGTTCGGAACTGACGAAAACGACGAGAGCACTTCGTTCAACGGAACGATCCCACAGGCTCTACTGCTGATGAACGGCCAGTTGATGAACAACGCTCTGGGCGGAGGCAACGGCAGCTTCCTGCGGAAAGTCGTTCTCTCGACCACCGGTCGGCCGGATGAAGATGCGAAAGCCGCTCCGAAGACGGCCACTCAAGCTCGGCTGGCGGCGACACGAGCGGCACGCTCCAGAAACAAAAACACGCCAGCAAAGATCGAGACTTTGTTCCTGGTCGCGCTGTCTCGGAAGCCGACTCCCACAGAACTCGACGCATTCAACGATGTCTACGCCAAAGGCAACTACAGCGACCCCGTCGTCGGCCTGCAGGACATTTTCTGGTCACTGTTGAACTCAAACGAGTTCGTGATCAACCATTAAAGTCGGGTGACGAGGAACTGCTGAATTGCCTGAGCGAATGGTCCATCAGCGACTGGTTGGATTGTGATTTTCGGGCCGATCGAACGTTCCACAATCCAGTGTCCTCGCTTCTGTGTAATGGCTCGAATGTTGCGAGTCGGGACGAAAAATGCACCGGTAACTCGGCTGAGAAAATCTGGCAACAGCTGCAGGTCCTCTTTTCCGAGTCGAATGGCTTCGATTTCGATGAAGTCTTTTTCTCGAAGCTCGCGACGTTTCAGGAAAGGAGAAAGAAACATCAGCGGCGACCAGAGAATAGACGCCACCGTCCACATTGGCGACGCAGCCGACTGTTCGACAAGCCGGCGTTTCGTGACAGTACGGTACGGCAGAAAGAATAGTCCGTTTGCGGTTTCGTAGAAGACTCCGTCAGGAGGAAGCTTCCGACGAGTGACTCGGACATGCCCCATTCGACCCAGGACTTCCCCGACGACGTCCCGAAATCGTACGTCCGATTCTTCCGGGTTGATCGTCTCGGGCAGAGCGTCCTGACAATCCGGGCAGCGGCCGTCGCGGGTGAAAACCCACTGGCAGCACTCCTGACACAATCGGATCGACATGGCGGCTGATACGCTGAAAGCGGGAACTGGTTATTCACGGCGGCCGCTCACTGCTGTAATCTGCGAGCGTCGCCCCAGCGTGGCTGGTTTGTCACGATCAGAGAGTTTCATCTGCAAGCACCGGCTGATGCACAACTGGCTTGCATGCTTCTCTGAACTTTTAGAGTGTACCGGTGCGGCAAACGCAGACTCAACGACTGAGAGCAGGAGCTGACCGCAGCATGGCACTGAATAAAAAGCACAAAAAACAACTGGAAGTCATTCGCAAAAAACTGCCGCAGCTCAAGCAGCAGCTCGCTGGCGAAAAAGAACAGATGGACGATCCGGAAGCCATCCAGCGAATCGAAGCTGAGATCGCCAAAATGGAAGAGCAGCGTCGGGCGATCGAAGCCGAGAAATAGGTCGATCGCCCGTCAGATCATGGACTCTCGGCGCTTGACCAACTGCAGCGTGAGGCCCCACGGATCCCGGATGAAGGCCATGATGTCTCCGCCGGGCAGGTCGGTGATGCCGCCTTCGAGCTTCGCGCCGGCGGCTGACAGGCGATCGATGTCGGCCTGAATGTCTTCCGACACAAACGCCAGGTGCAGCGTGCCGGGGTGCATGTTGCGGAAATCGGAAACAGGCACGTCGGGGTTCCCGTAGATTTCGATCATCGTCGAGCCAGCCGAGTCGACAATGAAGTGAGCCCACGGAGCTTCCATGACTCGGCGTTTAACCGTGAAGCCGAGATGATCGACGTACCAGCGGGCCATTTCGAGTGGGTCCTCTACGTTAAAAGCGACATGCTCTACTCGCATCATGAGTTCTCCGGCGTTGGTGATTGATGTCCTGATCGCGACTTCCAGCATCGCGGATGCGTGATTTCTATCGACTGCCCGCCCGCAGGTCATCTGTCCGTAAACTTGCAGCCACGCCGCGTCGCCGCGACAGTCTGTTCCTGGCACGAACCAAGCGGTCTTCACCCCTTCCTTAAAGACACCGGACGATGGCGAAAGCAAAGCGGTCAACGAAGAAATCAGTTTCGAAGCCGGCCGTTACGAAACGCGCTGCCACAAAGAAAAAGAAGAAGCCGAAGAAAAAACACGCCACAAAGATCAAAGCGGCCGACCAACCACCGGCCGAAGCCTCGAACGCGAGCCACGTTCCCGGCAAAAAGGCAGGACGCAAAGTCGCGAAGCGGAAGGCGGCGACGAGGAAGAATCTGCTCGACGAACCTGAAGAGTCGTCGTCCGATGTTGCCAGCGACGCGGCCGCATCTGAAACGGAGGCTCGCCCGAAGCGGAAGGCGGTCGCTCATTGCAACGAGCTGGACGGAAAACGCTGGATTCAGAATTCGATCAGCGTCTGGAGCGACATTCGCAAAACGACAGAAGAAAACCGGCTGAAGCATCCGGCAATGTTTCCGGGCATGCTTGTGGAGCGGCTTGTCGAAACATTTCTGCGGCCAGAGGGCGAAACGATTCTCGATCCGTTCAGCGGCTCAGGCAGCACGATCGTCGAAGTCGAGCGGCTTGGCAAAACGGGCATTGGCATCGAGCTTTCGCCCGAGTACGCAAAGATGGGACGGAAACGGCTCGCCGAGATTTCGTCCGACCTGTTTGCGAAGAGCCACAAACCTCGTTCCGTAATTCACGAAGCGTCCGTCGCCGATATCACAAAGCTGATCGAACCGGAATCGATCGACCTGTGCATCACTTCGCCGCCGTACTGGGACATTCTTAACCAGCGACGAACCGCTGATTACAAAGACGTTCGCCACTACGGAAACCTCGACGGCGACCTCGGCACAATCGCTGATTACGAAGAGTTTCTGGACTCGTTGAAAACCGTCTTCACGGATGTTCTGACAGTGCTGAAGCCCGGAGCGTACTGTTGCGTCGTGCTGATGGATCTGCGGAAGAAGAACCGGTTCTTTCCGCTGCATAGCGACTTTGCAGCTCGAATGAACGAGGTCGGATTCATCTTCGACGACCTGATCATCTGGAATCGACAATCCGAGTACAACAACCTGAGACCACTTGGCTATCCGGCAGTCTTCCGCGTGAACAAAGTCCACGAGTTCGTCGTGCTGCTACAAAAACCTCGCGTCAAGTAACGCAGTGCCGGCAAACTTTGATCGCCAGCGACGGGATTACTTCTTCGTCAGTGTGAACGCGCCGTCCCAGTCTGCGGGCACTTCGAAATTTGACATTTCCATCTGGTTCATCACGAATCTTGAGGGACCGTCGTAGTCGCGGAATTCTGAAAGCAGCTCGACCGCGTCGCTCCACTTTCCGTCGAGCACCGCGTTGATACCCTCTTCATACCGGGCAATCATTTCGTCCGCGATTGTCGGGTCATTCCTGAGTGCCGGCAGAAGTTCGTAGACCGTCAATGGAGTGTCCATTCCTGCTGGTCGAATGCGTGCCATGCGGCGAACACGTGCTTCGTCTTTTGGCATGAACTGTTGGACGTAATCGGCTGTCGTTTCGTCGATGCAGATCGACACTCCGAACTGTTTCGTCAAGCCTTCGTAACGAGAACCCTGGTTTACGACAGGACCGAAGACGCCAATCTTCGCCTGTTTCTCCGTGCCGATCTCACCCGCGATCGCTCTTCCATGAGCGATGCCGATCCCGACGCTGAAGCCGTCGAGCATTCCGTCACAGTTCAGCTTGTTGTCGAAGGCGTCGACAATGCTGAGGGCCGCTCTGCAGGCTGGTACCGGACCATCTGGCAGCGGCATCGGCCAGCCCCAGAATCCAAGAGCCGCGTCTCCCTGGAAATCGGCGATGGCTCCGTCGCTTTCGACGATTCCATTTGCCATCAGACCCAGTGCTTTCTTAACCGTCGCCAGCAATTGAAAGAGGTCATCCTTCAACAGCTCTGACTTTCGTGAGAAACCTCGCACGTCGCAGAACAACACGCTGATGTCCTGCTGAGCCGGCTCAAGCGATGTCGAACTTTTGTCAAGCAGACTGTCCATGATCCGCGGCGAGAAGAACGAACTAAGTTGCGTCTTCTGTTCTTCGAGCAGTCGAACGTGACGAATGGACCCAATGAATTGGGCGACGAGCTCGACGAATCGAAGGTCGCCTTTCAAGACATCTTCGTCGATGAAGACACCCGAATTCTCACTGCCCTGACCGGAGACATAGAGACACCAGCCGCCTTCGTTGTCGGCCACGATTGGAGTGCAGAATGCCCAGTCCAGGCTTCCGCTGACCGTAAATTGTCCGTTGCCCTCGTCGCCATCCCAGATGTGCAGGACGCTTTTCCCAGTCTGCAACGCCGAGCTGACCATTCGCCGGCTGGGTTTGAATCGGCCTTCATAGTCGTCGCGAGTGGCAACTCGCATCATCGCCGGCTTCGACGGATCGAAACCAGAAGCCAGTGGATTTTCCAGGTTCTCTGCAACATCGCCTTCGTAGCGCATGACCGCCGTTGCGACGCCGGCCGGGATTGTTTCGAGCAACACATCGACCAACAGACCCGCCAATTCCTCGTCGGAAGTCGAACCCGTAATCATCTTCGGAAGGCGAGCCAGCATGTCCATCTGCCGAATCGGGTCGCTGAACTGAAACTCGTTCAACTCGTCGGACTGGTAGGTCTGCAACCCGTTGAGCGGCTCATCTTCTGACATGTCGATGTCGGACGACGCTTCCGGCTCGATCTCTTCCACGAGTCGAAACTTCGTCGCACCGATCAGGAACTCGTCACCAACGTCGATCTTCAACTCGCGAAACGATTCGCCGTTAATGATGACCGGGTTCGTCGCCTTCTCCATGCAACGAACCTGCAACTGCCCTTCGTGCCA
>JBLFXD010000050.1:0-16066 GCA_047611045.1 Planctomycetaceae bacterium
TGCTGGGGCCAGCGGAGATCCTCGATCTTCTGCCGCCAGCAGAAATCACGACGACGCACGCTGCTCATCCTGTGTCATGTGCGGCCGCGTTGGCGAATCTCGATGTGATTGAGAATGAAAACCTGATCGCCGAATCTGTTCGCAAAGGCGAGATCGCTGAAGCAGCTCTGCGAAAGTTGCAGGATAGATTTCCCAACGTCGTCCGCGACATCGCCGGTCTCGGACTTCTGAGAGGCATTCACATCTGCGATCCGGTGTCTGGTGAGCTCAGCAGAGAGTTAGCTCGCGACTGGACGTGGGCGGCCGTCAAGCACGGCGTGATGCTGTTTCAGGTGAACCGGCCGTCGATCAAAGTGTGCCCGCCACTGGTCATCGACGACGACGCAATCGTCGAAGGAATCGAAGCTCTCGGTGACGCTCTTACGACCATCCTTTAAGAGTCCGCTTGCTTCTGTGTTGTCTCGTCATCTGGCCAACTCGGATTCTGAATTCCGTGCGAAACAAGAAAAGGCCCGGCTGAACAGAATGTCCAACCGGGCCTTTTTGAACTTGTGAGTCGCTTTCAGCCTGTCGAATTATCAACCGACTGCGATCTCCGAAGCGACTACTTGACCGTGATCGTCAACCAGCCTGCGTTTGGTCGGACACTGGTAATTGCCAGGTCAACCGGTCCGCCAGTCTTGCGTTTCAGAGTGATCATCCGATCGACTCGGCGAGTCGGAAGAGCATTCTGAATCTTCGATTTGACGATGCCTGCTCGCGGAATCTGCTTGAGAGGGCTCACTGCTTCTACAGCAGCGACACCGACAGCACCCGCTTCAATGACGATGTCCGTTCCCTCGATCGAGAACATCAGTGGGACAGTGATTTCCTGAGTTGGGATCAGATCGTCGCCTTCCGGTTGGAGACCCATTCGCAGAACGAGAGTCAACACACCGCTCTGAGCTTTGATTCGAATCGCATCTTCTGCAGGGAAGATGAAACGAGTCTTATCTTCCTTTTCAGGCTCGGCAGTTGCCTCGCCGTCTTTGTCGCCGCCGGGCAGTTTGAAGTCATCACCGAGCAGCGTTTGCAAAGCCATTTCGATCTGCTCGCCAAGTTCTTTCTCAGTGAATGAGCCGCCAGCGATCGGAAGCTTGTCCAGCGAGTTGTTGAGCAGAGTTTCGTGCAGATGGATCGCCGCGCTGCCGTCAACTCGCGTCGAGAATGACGGAGCGTCACCACCCAGATTGTTGTCATCCATCTGGCGAGTGCCGATCCACATGGCGTCGCCTGTTGATCGGTAAGTACGTGCTGACGGGAACAGCCCGTTCTCTTTCAGTTTCGGGATGACCTTTTCTTCCATCAGCTTGCTCGACTTATTGAATTCAGCATCCACTTCCTGGTTGAATTCCGGGATCAAGCGATTTCGCAGCTTGCCAGAGGCGATTGCTTCTGACTGACCTTTCTTGTCACGAGCAACGCCGACGGCATACGAATCTGCGATGCTGCCAAACAATGGCAAGCCGCTGATTCCTGTCCGGGCACCAGTTGTGGTGTTGTTTGCGTTGACCCACATCGTTGCAGGGAACGTCTTGAAGCGGTCACCGTCGAAGTTGATCGTCTTCCGGGCTTCGAATGTGTGGTAGCCCGAAGTGAAGATCGTTGCCTGGTCAGTGACTCCCTGAGTGTTGGTTTGAGTCACGCCGGCGAACGTCATGTCGAACTCGATAACCGAGTTGTTTGGCTTTAGATCGATGCCAACTTTGCCAGCTGTCGACTGATGACCGTCGACTTTGGCTCCCAGAACAAAGTCGTTCACCGCGCCGGAATCGGTGTGTTTGTAACCGGCGACTTTGTTGAGGAATGATTCCGTCGCGACGACTCGCAGGTTGTAGTTGAAGTAGTGACCGGCCAGAACGCCTGCGATGTGGTCGCCACCGTCTGCTGCCAGATCGCGAACGTCGCCGTATGCTTCACGAGCGGCGGTTGCTGAAGTCAGGCTTCGTGTTTCTTCGTAGGCTTCGAGAGAAGTAACGAGTTTCGTCAGGGCGCTTCGCAATTCAGCCTGATCGTTCTTTGCCGGGGATTCTGCAGAAGCGAGTTCCAGATACTGTCCCAACGTCTGCTTGACGGTGAGGAACTGCGGCCGCTGCACGAATTTTCGTTGAGCGTCATTCTGCATCTTCTCCGAGTCGGACAGCCGAGTGAATACAGCGCTGACGACTTCTGAGGACTCCGCAGTTTTTACCGCCGAGCGAAGCTCTTCCGCGCGGATGTACTTCAGCCATGCGTCGCCGTTCTTAATCTTCGAGAGGTACTTGCCCAATGACTCGACTGAGTGAGCGACTTCCGCGCCAGCGGCATCGACTCTCGCTTTGTGAGCAGACTCCGGATTCATTTCCAACGTGTCGAGTACTGCCGTCGCGACCGAAACTCGGCGAGCCAGTCGACCGTTGATTGTTGCAAGTGGTTCGAAGATTGGGGCGTAGGCTTTGTTGCCAAGCGCCTTTTCCATCGCGCGAATACGCTTGTTAAGTTTCGCCAGTGCAGCTCGTTGGCCTGCAACGTCGAGGTCTTCCTGCTCGTAAAGCGCGGCGACGTCGGCAGCCGCGTCGGTGCTCCAGCTCGTCCACGAATCGCCAAGCGTCAGGAAGTCGTCTTCCAGAAGTCCGAGCGGTACAAACTCGGCAAGGATTCCCCGCAGTCCTTGAGGCGGCTTTTCTGCGTCATCAGCCAGCGATAGATGCCCGTGAGAGGCGCATACAAGAATAATCGTGGCAGCGAGCAGGGAAAGCAGCATCCCATGCTTCGTACGAAGCCAGGTCACTGAACTCATTTTGGCAACTCCATTTCCCGAAATGTGAGGCTCTGGCTGGCCGTCATTTGATAGGCCGAAAAGTCTCAACCGAGAGCCTCTGTTTGCCGGATCCGGAAGCGACGTCTGCATCCCGAAATCGTGCGGCATCCTATTTTAGATTGGTCGTCAACGCACTCCATAGATCCGGGTGCAAACTGTGGGCGAGCTGGAACATTTCGTAAAACCGGTGCAACCAATCCTTACGGTTTCACACGACCTGCCAGCAGCGTCGACAGAATTCCCCAGCCCTGCGTACGTGACTCAGTCTAGTCCTGCCTCGTAACCACTGCAATCGGCTTTGTTTACGTAAATGTCCAAACTGTAATATTGCGACACGATGGCGGACTCGGTTGTTTACGTTGTTGGATCGCCGTCTTTATTGCCGCGTCGTAACAATATGCTTGGACATAGGTTATGGCTTCCCGAGCGTTCGAGGAATGAGTTTCTGCTCGCCAACTCGGCACAACCGCTGACCGGACAGGCGCCGATCGCCGCGGCGTCTCAGAGTGGAAAGTAGGCAGATCCCGTCTCCCAGGATTTCGTGGAATACCAGACTGATGTCCTCGCGAGACGATTGTGGATGCTAGAGTTCGACCGTCGGAATCCGGCGTTGCGGACTGCAATGCCCGCTTTTCCTGACATGGGCAGGTTGGCTGACGGCTGACCGACGCAAGAACTGTACTCACTGGCTGAGGACGAAACTGTGACCAACTATCTGGTAACCGGCGGCGCGGGATTCATCGGATCGCATATCGTGACGCGACTCGTCAACGAAGGTCACGATGTCCGAGTCCTGGACAATCTGTGTACTGGTTCGTTGGAGAATCTCGCACACATCGAAGGTCACTTCGAATTCATCCACGGAGACGCCGCTGACCCGATCGCCTGTACGCGAGCGGTCGACGGAGTGGAAGTCGCCTTTCATCAGGCAGCTCTGGCGTCGGTCCCGCTGAGCATCGAACGTCCGCAGGACTGTCACCGCGCCTGCGTCACCGCAACGGTCAACCTGCTTGACGCCTGTGTCAAAGCGAAAGTGCGGCGAGTCGTCTATGCCGGATCAAGCAGCGCGTACGGCAACGATCCCGATATGCCGAAGCGAGAGAGCCAGCTTCCGCAAGTGCTGTCTCCCTATGCCGCCGCGAAGTTAGCGTCCGAACTTTACTGCGAAGCTTTCGCGTCGTCTTACGACATCGAAACAGTCCGACTCCGATACTTCAACATCTTCGGCCCGCGTCAGGATCCGGCCAGTCCGTACTCAGCGGTCATTCCGCTTTTCGTCTCGGCTTTGGTCAACGGCAAGCAGCCGACGATCTTCGGCGACGGGACCCAGTCGCGAGACTTCACATTTGTTGAAAACGTCGTCGAAGCCAATGTTCGAGCATCGCTGGCGGAAGGCGCATCCGGCAAGGTCTTCAACGTTGGCTGTGGCGAGTCGCTGAGCCTGATCGACCTGCTTCAGGAAATCTGCAAGCGGCTGGACGTCGAGTATGCACCCAACTTTGCGGAAGCTCGACAGGGCGACGTGAAGCATTCCTGGGCAGATATTTCCGCCACGCAACAGGTACTTGGATACGAACCGAAAGTTGGCTGGCGAGAAGGTCTCAAGCCGACGATCGACTACTACGCCGAGCTGGCTCGCGACGCGGCCGGATGCTCAGCGGGCTAACGCGGTTCGTTCAAAGAATTCATATCAAACTTCAAGTGGCCAGGAGAGCCGCTAATCGTCGGATGGAGCCCCTCGCCTTAAGAGGGCAACCATGAGCATTCGCGACGACCAGAACGAACAACCGTTCGACATCACAAAACTCCCAGCCGGACATCTTCCGTATCGTGATCCCGGCTCCAGTGACTCCAGCGCGATCGCTCCAGCTCAGACGTCGATTCGGGACACTCGAAACCTGAATCAGATTGTCTGGTCAGGCGGCACGATCGACTACGTCGGACTCGCGAGGCGTTACGCCCTGTGGCTGGTTTGCGGAATGATCTCGGGCCTCCTGCTTGGACACATGATCTTCCAGGCGTACGGACCTGAATACACAGCAACCGCGAAGGTGCTCGTGTCAAAGCGGATATCCGGACCGATCAGTGAAAACAGCGAAGCCGAAACCTGGGGCGACCGAGCGGAACACATCGCGTTGATCATGAGCCCGCTGATTGTCGAAAAAGCGGTTGAGCTGCACGAACTCGACAAGCTGCCGTCGATGGTCCTGTCGAAGGATCCTGCAGAGGATGTCCTCGACTCGATCAAAGTCCAACGCAGCGCGGGTGAAGATCGTTCGTTTCTCAACATTCTCGACGTGACCTGCACGAACGCAAACCGGGACGATGCAAAGAAGATCTGCCACGCGGTTATCGATGCCTACCACGTCTACCTTCGTGAGAATCACGAGGAGAATACGGGACAGTTGCTGAAACTTGTGAACCGTGCGACCGGCGATCTCAAGCATGAAATTCATGAGACCGAAGCGGCGTATGACACGTTTAGACAGACCGCCCCGATCCACATGAAGACGACCACTCGGGGCGCCGGTGGCGAGAGAACGGCTTCCGCCACGAACGTGCATCAGGAAAACCTGGCGGCGCTCGAGCTTGAGCAACAACGACTGCTCGTTCAGAGAGCCGAAGTTCAATCGAAAATTCAGTCGCTCGAAAACGCATTGCGAGGAGGTCAGTCTCGGGAAGAACTCGCCACAACGATCCAGCTCTTTGCGGCTCCTCAGAGCAAGTCAGGTCAGAACCCGTCGCTGCTGACAGTCGGCGGCGGAGCCAATTCGTTTGACGGTCAGATGCTGGCTCTCATCCTGCGCGAGAAGCAGCTGCTGCTGGAATTCGGCGACGACTGGCCGGAAGTCCAAACCGTGCGAGCTCAGATTGCGACGCTCCGTCAGTACTACGTTTCAAGAGGCGTCCCCGCCGCGGCCGGAAGTCGGGCCATCGATCCGCGAACCGGTTTGCCGACGGCCACTGGGCAACCTGGCCAACCGATTCCGCCACAATCGCTGGCGAAAACGTCCAACGGCCTGGACCTGGTCGATGTCTATCTGGCATCACTCAACCAGAATCTCGATGCGCTGAATCTTCGCGAGACAGAGATCGAGCGGATCTACAAAAACGAATTCGACCGGGCTCGCGAGCTGTCCGGCTATCTGGAACAGAATCGCCAGTTCAACGACGACCTCGATCGACTGCACGGTCTTTGGGCATCGATCAAAGTCCAGGCTTCCAAAGTGAACATCGAGAAAGAGAATCTTGGTTACTCGCTGAAGACGATTGCTCCCGCAAAAGAACAGCTCTCACTCAAACGAGTCATCAAGCTCTACGGTGCCGGCCTCGTCGCGGTGATGGGTCTGGTCTGTGGACTGATCTTCCTTCGCGAATGGTCGGACACGACTCTCAAATCCGTCGACGAAATCCGAGCAAGCATCCCACTGCCAATCCTGGGTTCGGTGCCGTCGTTCGATGCGAAAGCACTGGGAATTTCCGGCAGCCCGTTGCAAACGGCACTGTGCTACTTCCATCGTCCGGGCTCACCCGAAGCGGAAGCTTACCGGTCATTCCGGACGTCGTTCCTCGTCACGTTGAGCGAAGGTCAGCGGATCATTCAGGTGACGAGTCCCGAGCCCGGCGACGGCAAGAGCACGCTCATATCGAACCTCGCCATCGCGATGGCTCAGTCGGGCAAGCAAGTCCTGCTGATCGACAGCGACCTGCGTCGTCCAACAATTCACACGCTCTTCGGAATGCGGCGAGACATCGGCGTGACGGAAGTCCTGTCGGGCGAGATCGACCTGCTGACAGCCGCTCAGCAATCCGTTGTCGATGGCCTCTCTGTTTTGACATGCGGAAGCCTTCCGTCGAACCCGGCAGAGATGCTCGCTTCGGGCAGCTACGCAAAAATGCTGAGAGATGCAGAGCACGAATTCGACATCGTCCTGGTCGATACTCCGCCGCTGCTGGCAGTGAGCGATCCGTGCATCGTTGCACCAAACACGGACGGTCTGGTGCTTGTTCTGAGAATGGGCAAGAACAAACGCAACTCAGCCAGGCGAGCGACCGAGCTGATCGACACTAACAACATCCGAGTCATCGGAGTCGTCTGCAACGGAACCAGCGCCGCCGCGGAAGGGTACAGCTACAAAGAAACGTACGGAGACTATTTCTCGAATTCTTCCTCGAAGTCTGCACCCACGGTTATCAAAACAGCGGTTGCCTCAAGAGCAGATGCCGAGGCAGATCGAGCACCGGTGACGGTCTGAGCTGGAGACGGTTGCTCAGTTGGCCGGACTCTGATCGTCAGGCTTATTCTTCGGACGCGGTCGGAAGAACCGCATCGACTGCAGGACGACCATCTTTCGTCGTGCGAGGCGAACGCTGAGTGAAAGCACCAGGTTCAGGAATCCGGGGACGACATACTGCCGGCCTTTGTCGAGCCCTCGGATCGACTTCCTGACAACGTAGGCGGAAGTGTGCGATCGCTGTTTCTTGAGCCAGCCAGACGCGCCGGCGACGTCGAAAAATTCGGTCGCCGTGGTTCCTGGACAAAGTCCCTGGATGATGACGTTGCGGTCGCGACATTCGGCCCACAACGCTTCGCTGAAATGCAGCACGAATGCTTTGCTGGCCGAATAAACGGGCATGTAGGCAACCGGCTGAAACGCAGCGACCGAGGCAACGTTAATGATGCCGCCGTGCTGGCGTTCGAGCATTGCCGGCAGGAAGAGATAGGTCAGCTCGGTCAGCGCCCCAATGTTGAGCCGAGTCATCTCCATCATTCGCTGAGGCTCGGCGTCGTCGACCGTGCCGACATACCCGAACCCGGCATTATTGATGAGCAGTTCGACTTCGATCTTTCGGCTGGCAACTTCGTCGAACAGTCGTCGCGATTCCTCAGGCACGGAAAGGTCAGCGACGACGACTTCGCAACGCGTGCCGTGCCGTGTGTCGAGTTCTTCCGCCAGCTCTTTGAGTCGGTCTTCGCGGCGGGCAACAAGAACCAGGTGCATGCCTCGTGCAGCGAGTTGTCGCGCAAACTCAGCCCCGATCCCGGACGACGCTCCGGTAACCAAAGCCCAGCGATCTGCGTAACCCTCAACCACTTCGGAGACTCCTGCGACCCCACTCCGATGCCAGCCCGCGGCACGATCAACGAATCTCGACGTCAGTACTGACTTCAGGCTGACCGAGCCCTCGGCACCGCCGACGCGGTCAACATTGCCACTTACTACGTTGACATGTTGACGAAGCATCGTAGCAGACGACTTCCGAAAGGAAAGCAATCAAACAATGGCTCACGGCGTCGAAGTCGTTTCAGCATAACGACCTGCGAACAGTCCTCGCCGAGCAATCTACGCGTGGATGATTCAGTTTTCGGAACGATAGTCCACGGTCACGTTTGTCCGAATTCCGCCCCGCGGAGTGAACTCAGCTCGGATCTTCATCCATCGCGGCTCGGTCGCCGCGACGAGGTCGTCGAGGATCAGATTGGTGACGTTCTCGTAAAACGCACCGTGATTCCGAAACTGCTGCAGGTACAGCTTCAACGACTTCAGCTCGAAACACTTCTGATCGGCAACGTAGGTGATCGTCAGCGTTCCGAAATCCGGCTGTCCGGTCTTCGGGCACATCGACGTGAATTCGGGACAGATTGTCTCGATCTCGTAGTCTCGTTGCGGATAGGGATTCTCGAAGGTCTCGATGACGTCACGTGAAATTTCGCCCATGGGAGCATCCGTTTTATGAATGAGTGTCGTGGTTGCTGCCGGAATACCTGGCATTGGCCAGCGAAACGCGGCTTCATCGCGGGGATCCTAGCGGCGAGCGACGCGTTCGCCAAAGAGTCTCGCGGAAGAGGAACCTGTCGCCGCGCAACGAAAGGATTGCTTCACTCGCTGGACGGCTCGACGACCATAATGTTGGAAGCGAGGTCGTCGACGGTTCGCTCTTCGAGGCCGGACTCCTTACTTCGCATACGTCGAAGCTGTTGCGGATCGGTACCCTTTGGGAGTTTGCAGATGTGGCAAACCGGCTCGCCAGGACTGATTGCCGGCAGAGTGGTCATGCCGATCACGACGCCGTCGAACGGTGAATGGAGCGTGTTACGTTCCTGGCCAAGCAGATTGGTATTGGTGGCGAGGGCCTGGTCTTTTTCGACGACGTCTCCAGGACCGACATGGAAGTCCAGGAATCCGCCACGCTCGGCTCTGATCCATTCGCTCTTTTTGACAGAGACCTGATAGGGAGGTCGATCTGCCTCTCCGCTGATCATGTCCAGCGATCGGAGTACGTTCTTGATTCCTCGGACGGTCGTTTCAACGATTGCCGGTTCGACCTTCCAGACCTCGCCGCCTTCAAAAACGATCGTGTGACATCCGCTCTGGCAGGCTTCGCGGCGAAACGCTCCTTTCGGACCTTTGCCATCCATCAGGATTTCCGCACCAAAGGCTTCCGCGACGGATCTTACTTCCGGGATGGAGAGGTCTCCGCGCACTGTCGGATAGTTCGTTCTTCTGACCGCTGCGGTGTGAAGGTCGATGCCGTAGTCGCTTCGCGCGACGACCTCGTCGAAGATCGTTTTGGCCATACGATCGGCAAGCGTTCCCGTATCCGAACCCGGAAAGCTTCGATTCAAGTCGCGACGATCCGGGAGGTATCGCGAATGTCGGTCGAACCCGAGCAGATTCAGCACCGGCACAAAAATGACGCTTCCTCGATCCAGCGTCAGGTCGTCGTCCTGGACCAAGTGCCGAATCGCTCCCGTTCCGTTGATCTCGTCGCCGTGCAGAGCGGCGGTCACAAAGACAACCGGCCCTGGTTCTGGCGCACGCCGCACGTGAATCGGGATGTTGACAGTCATCCCGCTATAGCTTTCGCCAATCGCCAGGCTGATATCCTGACGCTGGCCGGGTGGAATGCGGATTCCGTTCCAGTCGTCAATCGGCTGGCGAATACGAGATTCAGATGACATGCCGTTTCCTCAAGGTCGTTTTGAGCACTTTCAGAATTGGACTTCAGCGTTCTTCTTCCGGGATCATCCTTGAGTCGTTTTCATCGTACAGGTCGGTGTCGGAAACCTCGGAAGCAAAATCGGGCAGCTCCTGTACCTTCAACTTGCGTTTGCGACGTGTCCGCTCCGGAATCATACCTCGCATACTGTCGAGCTTTCCGAAGCACAACAGTCGGTCACCTGCTTCAAGAACGCGATCCGCCCGCGGGTTCGGAATCACAGCCGTACCGCGATGGAGCGTCAATACGTTGATGTCTTTGTCGCGCAGCGCCGATTCGGCAACGGTCCGACCGATGAATTCCGAGCCTTCCGGAATGTGCAACTCGGCAACGCCATAACCGCGGCTGACTGTCAGTCGCTGCCGAACGTCGATCTCTGGAAAGTCGACCTGAGCAGCGATGAAATCAACAATCGCTCCGGCCACGTCGAGCTGAGTCGACGTTTCGATTGCTTCCAGACCCGGCGATGAATTGACCTCCATAATCTGAGGACCATCCTTGCCTTCCAGCATGTCAACGCCAGCGACTTTCAGACCCATGATCTGAGCCGCTCGAACAGCCGTCTCGCGATACTCGTCGTCGAGTTCCACGGGTTCGGCATGCCCGCCTCGATGAATGTTGCTGCGAAATTCCTGCCCCTGAGCAACGCGACGCATGGCCGCCACAACCTGATCACCGACAACCAGCGCGCGGACATCCCGCCCTTTGCTTTCCGCGACAAACTGCTGGACCAGCACGTTCTGCTTTGTGCTGTGCAACGCTTCGATAATTGCTTCTGCGACCTTGACCGAATCAGCAAGGATGACTCCAACTCCCTGAGTTCCTTCGAGCAGTTTGATAACGACCGGCGCTCCACCGATTCGCTCAATGGCCGGCAGGATGTCCTTGTGATCCCGGACAAAAGTCGTCCGGGGCATTCCAATGTGATGTCTGCTGAGAATCTGCAGGCTTCTCAATTTGTCTCGCGAGTTAGCGATTCCTGACGACGAGTTCGCGGTAAACACGTCCATCTGCTCGAACTGTCGAACGACGGCTGTGCCGAAATAGGTAATCGACGAACCAATTCGAGGCAGCACGGCGTCGTAAGAACTGAGCTGCTTGGAACGGAAGTAAAGATCCGGTTCTCCGCGCTCCAGATCGATCGCAAACTTCAGCGTATTGAGAACGGTGACTTTGTGCCCACGCTGCTCCGCCGCTTCTCGAAGCCGAAGAGTGCTGTAGCAAAGTCGGTTGCACGAAAGGATCCCGAGTTTCATCGCGGCATATCTTTCTGAAGTACGCTGAGGTCTTTGAAGTCTGCCAACTCGGTTAAAACAAAGTTGTGCAAAGAGCAGAACTGCTGACAGGCCGTTGACAAAGGGCTGTTAATCGGCGGTCGCATCGGCAGTGTCGCCATTGTCGTGAAGCCGTTGCTCGCTTCTCGTCAATTGGCTCGTGTCGGTCTTCGACGTTTCGATCGAAGTGGACGATCCGCCAATGAGGGCTCGGTCGACGTCCACCAGAAATCGGCCGCGGATCGACTCTCGTCCGAGTAGCATTCGATAGCTCATCGAGCTGCGATCAGCGAGTGTCACTTCCACCGGCCACGATTTCCCAAGAACCTCGACATGAGTCACGATCACCGGTCGGCGAGTCGCTTCGCCGTTGGAACTTCGTACAACGCGATACTCCAATAGCTCCGCCTCGGCTTCGACAGATTTCTTACGAGCGTGCTGCTTAAAGTGGACGTTGAAGCGGACAAACGTCTGCCCGTCCCGCTCAAATGTTTCGATGCCCGAAGTATGGAGACAGGCATTTTGTGCTCCGGTATCGATTTTCGCTTTGATCTTCGGAATGCCTAAATCCGGCAACGACAGCCATTCACGCGACCCGATGACTGGCAGGTAGGGTTCCAAATTCGACATCGTCAACTTCTCGACTCAGTAATTCTGACTTGATGACCAGCGGCGAAAGTATTTCTGAATCGCCGCTTTTATCGAGCGCATGCCCTCCCGGACAGCGATTCGCCACGACAAAAGTCAAATAATTCGACCGCAGATCGCATTGCTGAGTCGACCCGACTGAGTAACCAAAAACAGGCCCGGCAGCATGTTGCTACCTGGGCCTGTTTCGTGTTCTCTTTTCGCGGATTCATCGCGCTTAACGGATCAGCCGAGCGACTGCGTGAAACGCTCAACGGCTTCTTCGACGTTCGCGCGGCTGTTGAACGCGCTGAGTCGGAAGTAGCCTTCGCCGGCCGCTCCGAATCCGCTGCCGGGTGTCCCGACCAGGTTTCCCTTTTCGAGCAGCGTGTCGAAGAAGTCCCAACTGGTCGCTCCCCCCGGAGTCTTCAGCCAGACATACGGAGCGTTGACGCCGCCGTAAACTTCGATGCCGACTTTCGTCAGACCTTCGCGCAGCAGCCGAGCGTTCTCCATGTAGAAGCTGACCAGTTCGCTGATCTGTTGCTTGCCGGCTTCGCTGTACGCGGCTTCTGCTCCACGCTGAATCGGGTACGAAACTCCGTTGAACTTGGTGCAGTGACGACGGTTCCACAGCGGGTGAATGTCGACGGTCTCGCCGCCCGGAGTCGTTCCTTTGAGACTCTTCGGTACGACCGTGAAGGCACAACGCGTTCCGGTGAAGCCAGCGTTCTTGCTGAAGCTGCGGAATTCGATGGCGACGTCACGAGCCCCTTCGACTTCATAGATTGAGTGCGGGATCTCAGGATCCGTGATGAAGGCTTCGTACGCGGCGTCGTACAGAATGATCGAATCGTTCGCTTTCGCATAATCGACCCACTGCTTGAGCGTTTCCTTCGAGGCGACTGTTCCCGTCGGGTTGTTCGGGTAGCAAAGGTAGATCAAATCGACCTTGCCTTCGGGCAGCGATGGTGTGAAGTCATTCTCCGCCGTGACGGGAATGTAAACCAGGCCGGCGTATCGACCATCTTCGTCGGCTTCGCCCGTACGGCCAGTCATCACGTTGGTGTCGACGTAAACCGGGTAGACGGGGTCCGTAATCGCAACGGTGTTGTCCGAACCGAAGATGTCCAGGATGTTGCCCGAGTCGCACTTCGAGCCGTCTGAAACGAAGATTTCATCGGCCGAGACATCGCAGCCGCGAGCTTTGTAATCGTTGTCGCAGATCGCGTTGCGGAGGAAATCGTATCCCTGCTCCGGACCGTAACCTCGGAAAGATCCTCGGTCTGCGAGTTCGTCAGTCGCCTTGTGGATCGCTTCGACGATGGCCGGCGGCAGCGGCTCGGTGACGTCGCCAATGCCCAGCTTGATGACTCGGCTGGCGGCGTCCGGATTGGATTCGCAGAACCCGTTGACGCGGCGAGCGATCTCGGGAAACAGATAGCCGGCCTTGAGCTTCAGAAAGTTGTCGTTGACCTGAACCATGGTCAGAAATCCTTGCAGAGTATGTTTGGGACGATGTCCGGATTTGATGATGAAACGCCGAGCGTCTGGCGGCAAAGCGGGCGGTAGTAAAACGGAGCCGCCGTCAAAACTCAAACCGCTGGCGGGAACTTCGGCAATGACAGGTTTGGACGGGAATTGGTTCGAAATCCCGAGTTTTGAACAACGAGCCGTGGATTTGACGGACAGGAATGCGTTCAACCGTTTACTGAAATCGCGTGTGCCACTGGCTCTGCCAGTGCTTTTTTGTTCGAGCGTCAGCTGGGCAATTCGCACTGGCAGAGCCAGTGGCACACGTTGACTCACCATTTCTGCCGATGCTTATCGGGCTACCAAATCGTGATCTGAGTCCGCCGTTTCGTCATCAAATCACCGGCACCGTGCGGCTTTGCCGGTTGTGATCCCTCTTTCGTTTCCTGATGATGGGCTAGCCACTTTTCGGCACGTTCAGCCATTCGCGGGCTTTCGCAATGTCCACCGTCCCAATTCTCATCGCCGAAGACGATCGTAAAAACATCGTCATTGATCGGCCTGCCATCGTCGTGGGACGTTCGCGACGCCGGTCCGACGTTCGCATTGACGATCGTTCGATCTCGGCGGTGCATTGTGAGATCGAGGTCGGCGAAAATTGTCTGCAGGTCCGAAATCGAGGCCGCAACGGGATCCGCATCAACGGTCAGAAAAGCGATGAAGGCGTGTTGCACGACGGCGACGTCTTCGAAATCGCTCGTATGAAATACCGAGTGTTGATCAAGGGCGACCCCAGGCACCCGAACGCTTCGCTGCTGTCGTCGAGCAACGACTGGTTCGCTCGCCTGGCCGGCATGGAGTTCGGTCCGATGCCCTGGGCCGAACTGTCGCTCATGGCTCAACGAGGCGAGCTGACCGAGTCGGACGAAGTTCGCTGGAGCGAGCAACGCAACTGGCGACCGGCGGCCACGACGGACGGTCTTTTCGATGCAGAGTCGGATGCGGACCCGAATGAGAATCCGAAAGCCCCAGCAACACAGCCCGCCGCCTCTCATCAACCGATCGAAGAACGGGCCGACGACAGACTGACTGAGCAAAACGACGACGACGACCAGTCGTGGACCGGAGAGTTCGAGTCGCTCGACGACTCCGATGAATCATCGATCCACGATCGAAATTCAACCAAGGACACGGCGACCGACTTTCTCGACGAAACGGCGACCTCAGCGAACACGTTTCGGTTATCCGAACCGCCGATGGACGACAGCCACGAAATCACAGGCGAATCCGAAGTTGTTGATCAGGAAGTTGCCGACGAACCAGACAGCGACGAATGGCGTTTAGCCGATGCACCGGCAGAGCACGGAGCCCCCTTTTCACCGCCTAAGGTTTCGCTCCCCAGCCAGTCTGAATCCGGTTTGCCGCCGCTGCCCGTTCCGCAACCACTGCCGAACTCGCAACCGCTGCCCGTTCCGCAACCACTGCCGAACTCGCAACCGCTGCCTGTTCCGCCGCCGTTGAATGTTGCCCCACAGCCGGTGCCGTACAGCCATCCGCCGATGCCAAAGATCGGTCGGTCGAACACAATACTCGACGTCATTTACGACACGGTATTGGAGCCTGTTTTTGATCGTGTACCGCTCCTGAGAACCTGGCCCGGCGTCGCGACAATCGTTGCCGCTCTGGTGATTGCCGCTTTGATGATGAGTCCTTCTTACGAAGGTTCCGAAGTCTCAGGCCTTGTTACGCTGAACGGGCAGCCGGTCACGGATGTCACGATCTCGTTCACGGATCTGAAGAACGGATTCGGAGCCAGCGCCGTCGTCGGCGCAGACGGCACTTTTGAAGTCATCACTCTCAAAGGTGGCATGAAGCCCGGAACCTACAGCGTCGCCGTCATGCCGCTGAAACCCGAGTCGCCCGAAGTCGTCAGCGAACTCCAGCGCCAATTCTCAGAATCGCAGAATGGCAGCATGCACGACGAAGAGATGATGATGGGTGAGGGAGAACCGGGTTATCGACCAGGCCGTTCGTCCGACGAATCCGAAGACGAAACTTTCGTACTTCCGGCAACGACGATTCCGTATAACTACCGATCCATCCAGACCAGCGGAATCTCGAAAGAGATCAACGAAGACGGCCCGAACGAGCTACTGATCGAGCTCGTGGCTAATCCCGGTTGATCTGGTCAGGGCCTTTGCCGGCAGTCTTCACGTAGTCGCTGCCCTGCTTTTCGTACCGTGTGAAGCCCATGTTTTCGAGCTGGTGCGGGTCTTTCAGTTTTCGCTCGATGGCTGTTTGCGAGTGGCTGCCCGCGACGAACGGCGCGACGATGACTCGTTTGACGGGTTCGCCGGTTTCAGGATGCTCGGTCAGCGCGGCATCTCGAATGCCCTGCATGATTTCAAAACGCTCGCCCGGCTGTCCGTCCTCACGAACGACTTGGTAGACATAGAGCGGCATCTCTGAAAACTCCTCGGTGCATCACATAAATTGTAGCCGAACTCGTGAGAGTTCGGGGCCAGAAGTCTCACGACTTCTGCTACAGACAAAGCTCAATCGATCGTAGCGACGGTTGGACCAGACAAGCAAGCGCCGACTTCACAACAGCCGTCGTTACTCCGGAACGTTGGCTGCTTCGGCAGCGCGTCGTTCGTTCAGTCGTTCGAGAACTCCCGAAACTGCGTTTTCGACTGGAACCAGTTCAGGACCGTCGCCGGTTCGCCACTTCACTTCGACGTTGCCTTCTTTCAAACCTTTGCCGCCGATGACCAGTCGCAACGGGATTCCGATCAGGTCGGCGTCTTTAAATTTGACACCGGGTCGAGCTTTCCGGTCGTCCATTAAAACG
>JBLFXD010000051.1:0-16033 GCA_047611045.1 Planctomycetaceae bacterium
AACCGGAGCCGCAATGTCAATCGGGACCCTGTAAGCTCCCAGCCAGACACATCCGTAAATGATGGCCAAAGCTCCCAGCGAAGGCCCAAGAATCCCGCCGCCTTTTTTGTAGACCCAAAAGCCGATGGCAACAGCCAAAGGCAGCGATATCCAGGTTGGCAGAACGCTCTCGGGGTATTCCTTAAAGATGGATGCAATCACAAGCCCGAAGATGGCGAGCACCACCGTCAGCGCCATGAACAGAATCACCAGGAACAGCACGCGAGCTCGAGGACTGATCAATCGGCCGGCGACTTCGCCAACGGTCTGTCCACGATTCCTTAACGACACGACCAACGCACCGAAGTCGTGGACGGCGCCGATAAAGATCGAGCCGACGAACACCCAGATCAGTGCTGGCAGCCATCCCCAGAACACAGCGATCGCCGGACCGACGATCGGGCCCGTGCCTGCGATGCTCGTAAAGTGGTGCCCGAAGATCACCTGTCGCTTCGTCGGCACGAAGTCGACATCGTCACGCAGTTCGTGACTGGGCATCTCTGTTTCGTCATTGAGCTGAAAGATCTTCTGGCTGAGCCACCGGCCGTACGTGTGGTAGGCGATCAGGTACCCGACGAATGAACCCACAGCGATGAACAGTGTCAGCATCGAAACAGCTCCGTAGATTTTCTGGCCAGTTCAGAATCACCAGTCCAGAATTCGAATTCACAATGACTTACGCGGCATTGGCGGATTGCAGCGATCGTTGAAGCGAGCGGCAATTTGCCTCACAGCAACAGAAGAATCAAACAACGCAGCGGGCTAACTTCGTAGACTGTCAACAGCCGGACCGTTCTTCCCCATTGGCAACTTCCACCGGCGGCTTCACGATGGCTCTCTCCAAAACCTTAGCCAAGCCCTGTCGAGGTCGCAACGAGTCGACTTTGACGCCTGCCTCCCGACGGATTTCAGCTTTCCCACCGACTGAATCCAATTCGAGTCAAGTGGCCGAACGTCAAATGTCTTTCGGCAATTCGACTCGAAGTATCCGCACGAGTATCCGTTCCTCCCGTCACAAACGGAACAGCCGACACTCGGTTTTCGCGTGTCCTGCGTTTATCCCGGAAACGCGCCCGGGTTGCAGCACTCTTACAGACGATGACGGAATCACGCATTAAATACACACGGTGCGGGAAGATGTCGGTGCCTTCTGAAAGCTCGCTTTCGTAAGGGCAACTCAAGGCTGGCCGTCAACCACCCTTCAAATTGACATCGCTGCCCACAACGGTTCTGCGTTGACAATTACGACATGGACTGAAGCGGTCGAGAAACCTGAATCAATTGACGTCTGGTCGTTAGACGCAGTTCCCCCCACGAGAAGGAGTCTTGCAGATGCTGGTTTTGTCCCGACAACGAGATGAGAGCATCATCATTGGCGACAACATCGTAATTACGATTGTCGACATTCGTGGTGATAAAGTCCGACTGGGTATCGAAGCTCCTAAAGAGGTGCCCGTGCATCGCCAGGAAGTTTACGACGCGATCCAGCGCGAACGGGCTCAGAACGAAACTGAAGAGAAGGTCGTCGACGACACCGCTTCGCCGTCGACGTAGCCACTCTGCGAAAGAGCCCGCGTCGATGCCCCGCTACTTAATGAGGGGCACGACGCAATGGCCGTTCGGCTCGCGGAACGGTCTTGGAAAAGTGACACTCGCTGACGAGCCAACGAACGCTCGACAACACAAAAGGCCCTCGACGATCCCGTTCACGGCCTTTCGCTGATCCCGCAAACGTGGGATCACCTCAGACGCCAGGCGACACGTTCAGGTCGCCCGTAGCTTCTCTGGTTTCACGCTGAAACCGCGTCTGGCTGCTCACCAGCTCTCAATGTTGAGGGAAATCCCCGCACTTCATCAGGTGTCACTCTTAATAGGCCCTGAATCCCGCAGTCTCTCCATCTAATCATCCGCACTTCGTCATTTCCTGACCGATACTGACTGCGATGGCTTGGAGAAATCCGGGACACGATTCGGTTATGGAGAAGGGTTTTCAAAGCGGCCGACACAACTCGCTGATCGCCAGCGAAATCAAAAACGTGAGCCGGTTATAAACAAGGCAGTGGCAGGAGCCAAACAGATCACGCGGGATGTTCCCGGCGATCGATGCCCCGAACAGGAGATTTCTGTCTGAGCCAGAAGTTCCACACCGTGGACGCTGGCGGATTGACTGACACCACAGAAGACACACTGGAACGAATTTCTCAGACACCAGGGATTCAACTGTCCGAGGCACTTCGAAACAACCACTGATCAGCTTCGTCAAACGACGGATTCAAATCAGTGGTTGCGGGAGAGCCAGGGAACACCACGGTCACTTTAAGAAAGGCATATTGCCATGACGCGGATCAACACGAACATCGGAACCACTCGCGGCCTTCGAAACCTCAACAAGGCCAACTCCCAACTCGACAAATCGTTGCAGCGATTGTCGACGGGCTCGCAGATCAACAGCGGGGCCGACAACCCGTCGGGCCTGATCGCTGGCGAGAAACTGAAACTGCAGGTCACCACGATCGAACAGTCAATCAAAAACAGCAATCGTGCCAGTAACGTTCTTGCGACTGCCGACGGTGCTCTTGGTGAAATCAGCGGCCTACTGAACCAGGTTCGTGGTCTCGTTCAGGAAGGTCTCAATGAAGGGGCTCTTTCTAACGCGGAAATCGAGGCGAACCAGCTTCAGATCGACGCTGCACTGTCAGCGATCAATCGAATCTCGGCGAACACTTCGTTTGCTGGCGACAAACTGATCGACGGCTCGAAAGCGTTCAACACGACTGTCACCTCAGCGGACGCTGCCAAGTTGTCGGACTTCAAAGTGAATGAAGCTCTGATTGGATCCAACACTTCAGTCAGTATTGACGCCACCGTCACAAGTGCTGCCGAGAAAGCTCAGATTCGATACGACGGCGGGGCCTTGACTGCCCAGGCAACGCTGGAAGTCGGTGGTGCTGGAGGAAATGAAGTCCTGTTCCTGGGCGACTCAGCATCGGTTTCGGACATCCAGACCGCCATCAATGGAGTCACCGAATCTACCGGCGTCACCGCTCGAACACTTGCCGGAGTGACGATCACTGAAGCCGCCGACGCATCGACGTTGACTGTCGATTCAACAAACGCGTTGAGTGACGTGACGTTTACACGTGCAACCGGCGGAACGGACGCGACACTCGGTGGAACGGTCGACGTAGTATTTGCCGACCCCGGTGCGAACAATGCAACCTTGGGCGTTGTTGTCACAACGTCAGGCGGTGATTCAACGGTTACTGTCAATCTCGCAACCGACGGTGCTGGAGCAATTACCAGTACAGCCGCAGACGTCGAAGCACTAATCAACGCCGACGGCTCTGCCAGTGCACTGGTCTCTGCGACGAGTGAAGGTGCCGGGTCGGGCGTTGTCGAGGCCGTGGCTTCTGGAGACCTGACAGGTGGCTTGGATTCTGGGACGATCAGTTTCAACGATCTCAGAGATTCCTCAGCACTTGGGAATATCAGTGTTGTGTTCGCCGATCCGGGTGCGAACAACGCCACACTTGGTATTGTGGCTACGGCCAACGGCGACGACACGACAATCACTGTCAACCTTGCAACCGACGGTACTGGTGCAATCACAAGCACGCTTGACGACATCGCAACGGCGATCGGTGCTGAAACCACTGAAGTGCTCGCAGACGGCACAACTACAGTCGCTGCTGCTTTAGAGGCAACAGCAACCGGCGGTGCCAGCAATCCGGTGACCGCTGTCGCCTCTACAGCGTTGAGTACTGCCAATGGTACGTCTCTCGTCCTTGAGAGTTCTGACTTCGGAACCAACAAGTTCGTTGACGTCAACGTACTCGGTGGGACCTTTGCCACCACAGAAATCGATGGCACGACGGAAGCTCGCCGAGACACTGGTGTCGACATCGGTGTGGTCATCAATGGGCAGAATGCTTCGACTGATGGCCTCTCGGCCACGATCAGAACGAACGGTCTCGACGCGACGATCAACTTCGAAGTTGCTTCGAACACCGTTGCGGAAACAGCTTCTGTTTCAGTCACCGGTGGTGGTTCACTCTTCCAGATCGGTCAGGAAGTCTCGTCCTCAGGTCAACTTTCTGTCGGAATTGAAGCGGTCAATACGGCTCGACTTGGTGGTATCACCGGTAAGCTCTTCGAACTTGGCTCCACCGGCGGTAAGAGTCTCCTCGACATCGGTGCCGGAGTATCTGGTGGCGATCTCGTCGCAATCGTCGACGAAGCTCTGGACCGAGTCTCAACCATTCGTGGTCGACTGGGAGCCATCCAGAAGAACGTCATCGAAACCAACATCGCTTCACTGGGAGTAGCTTTGGAAAATATTTCCGAAGCTCGAAGCCAGATCGTCGACACAGACTTCGCGGTCGAAACCGCCAACCTGACCAAGTCTCAGATTCTGAGCCAGGCTGGCATCTCGGTCTTGTCGATCGCCAACCAGCGACCACAACAGGTTCTCTCACTGCTCGGCTAGTCGTTCCCCGACGAACCACAGGTCGTTACAAAGGAGTCACCTTTCTCCGGCGTAACAAACCACAGTGACCTGATAACGACGCCCCGGATTATTCCTGGGCGTCGTTTTTTTGTGCCTCGAAAACTTAGGATCGTGTCCGAAACAACTTCCCGATTTTGAACCACGTCATGCCCGCGCAGGCGGGTACCCAGTTTTTTCGCAAGACGCTGTGAGATTCGCTGGGTTCCCGCCTGCGCGGGAATGACTAAAATCACTCATTCGTTGTTCGATCGGGAACTTACTTTGAACGCATTCCGCAGACCTCACGCCAGAACGTCGTTGACAACCTCGCCGTGAACATCGGTCAGACGGTACTGACGGCCCTTAAACTTGAACGTCAGTTTGCGGTGGTCGATGCCCAGGCAATGCAGAAGCGTGGCGTTCAGATCGTGGACGTGGACTGGGTTGTCGACAACGTTGTACGAAAAATCGTCCGTCGCTCCGTAAGTGATGCCGGGCTTGACCCCGCCACCGGCCAGCCACATCGTGAAGCAGCGTCCGTGATGATCACGGCCGTAATTGTTGCTTTCGAGTTTCCCCTGGCTGTAGATCGTGCGGCCGAACTCGCCGCCCCAGACAACCAGCGTGTCCTCCAGCAGCCCTCGCTGTTTCAGATCTTTGATCAGCGCGGCGCAAGGCTGGTCGACATCCCGGCACTGCAGACGCAGATCGCTGGGCAGGTTGTAATGCTGATCCCAGCCTCGATGGTAAAGCTGAATAAAGCGAACCCCGCGCTCCGCCATGCGCCGAGCCTGCAGACAGTTCGCAGCAAACGTCCCCGGCCGACGAGCATCGACACCGTACATGTCGAACGTCTTTTCCGTCTCGCCACTCAGATCGGTCAACTCTGGCACGGACGTCTGCATCCGACTGGCGAGTTCGAACTGAGCAATCCGAGTGTTGATCTCCGGATCGCCTGCAACTTCGAACTGCTTCCGATTCAACTGAGCAAGTCCATCCAGCATCCGCCGCCGCGTCGCCGCATCAATCCCCGGCGGATCCGAAAGATACAGCACCGGATCGCCCGACGATCGAAAACTCACGCCCTGATGATTCGATGGCAGAAACGCCGAACCCCACAACCGGCTGTGCAGCGGATCGTCCGGCCGAGCCGCGCTGCCGCGTGAAAGAAGCACGACAAACGCCGGTAAGTCCTGATTCTCGCTGCCGAGTCCGTAACTCAGCCAGGACCCAAAACTGGGCCGCCCCGGTTGCTGATGACCCGTCTGCAAATACGTCACCGCCGGATCGTGGTTGATCGCTTCGGTGTGCATCGACTTAATGAAGCAAACGTCGTCGGCCACTTCTCCAAGATGCGGCAGCAGTTCGCTCAACGTCGCCCCGGATTGACCATGACGACCAAACTTGAAAGCCGACGACGCAACCGGAAACGACTTCTGTTTAGACGTCATGCCGGTCAGCCGCTGATTCATGCGGACCGAAGCCGGCAGTTCGGTCCCCTGCAACTTCGACAACTGCGGCTTTTCATCGAACAGGTCCATCTGAGACGGGCCTCCGTGCATAAACAGGTAGATAACCCGTTTCGCTCGCGGCTCACTCTCAGAAGAATCGGCTAGAAGTTGGGGATTCAAGAGCGAAGCCAACGCCGCTGCTCCGACACCGGATGCCGAGTGCCGCAGAAACCGCCGCCGCTGTACCAGATGAGTTTTTGCGTGAGACATATTGTTGCCCTCTGTGTGCCACTGGCTCTGCCAGTGCTGATGCTCTAACGATTCTCAAACCGTCCGTCGCACTGGCGGAGCCAGTGGCACACTTTTCAATCTTTCATTCATCGCTTCGTAACCGTCTCGTCCAGCGTCAGGATAATGCTGGAAACCGTCGTCCAGGCAGCAAGGTCTACTTCCGCGAGCGACTCCTCCCGTTTCGACTCGCCGACCGCCAGCAGTTTCCGAGCATCGTCCGGCTTCTCGGTGAAGGCAACTTTCTGAGCCTCGAAAATATCAAGCAGAATCCGCACCTCATCCTTCACAGGTCGTCGAGCGGTCGAGGCCCGAAATGCGAACGCGACTCGGCCGGAGTCATCGACATCCGGCTGGACCATTATTCGCTCCGCAAGTTTCCGCGATGCCTCAACAAACGTCGGATCATTCATCAAAGCCAGGGCCTGCAGTGGCGTGTTGGTCTGAGACCTCTGAGCAGTACACGTCTCACGAGTCGGAGCGTCGAAAACGAGCATGTTCGGCGGTGGCGACTGACGCTTCCAGAATGTGTACAGGCTGCGGCGATAGAGCGAGTCGCCTTTGTCCGGAACGTACTCGCTGGCCCCGTCGTACGTCACCGCCTTCCACAAACCTGCCGGTTGATAAGGCTTCACAGATGGCCCACCAACCTTGTCCACCAGCAGCCCGCTGATCGCGAGTGCGTTGTCACGAAGCATCTCGGCTCTCATCCGAAAGCGAGGCCCGCGAGCCAGCAACCGGTTCTCCGGATCGTTGCCGTAAGACTCGGGCGACGCGTTCGACGTCTGTCGATACGTTGCCGATGAGACGATCAGTCGAAGGATGTGCTGAATGTCCCAGCCGCTCTCGACAAGCTCAACCGCCAGCCAATCCAGCAGTTCAGGATGGCTCGGCCAGTCACCTTGAGTCCCGAAGTCGTCGACAGTCTTAACGATGCCAACTCCAAACACCTGCTGCCAAAGCCGGTTGACCGTCACCCTCGCCGTCAAAGGATGGGCAGGATCAACCAGCCACTTCGCCAGGTCGAGACGGTTGAACGCTGCCCCGTCGCCACCGTCCGCAGATTCGACGACCGATGCGAGACTGAGAAACGACGCCGTTACCGCTTCGCCCGGCTGGTCATACTCGCCCCGAACGAGCACAAACGCTTGCCGAGGTTTTTCCGCTTCCTGCATCACCATTGTCGTTGGCAAAAGCTTCGCAAGATTGTTCGACTCTTTGCGCAGCCGTTCGAGCTTCGCAGTCACCTCAACCATCCGCTTATCGGCGACGTTTGAAACGAACCAAGCTCGCAACTTCCGCTTCAATGACTCGCTGCGTTTTCCTGAGGGCTTCGACAGAACTCCACGAATCAACTGCGAGCCGACCAGCTGCAACACTTCGTCGTCACCGAGCCGGCGATCGTAGACGCGAACGTCGTCGACTAAACCTTTCAACGAGGCACTCGCCTGCCGACGGCCGATGCGCAGCGGCTCAGAGTTTCGAATCGTACCGGTCAACGAGTCGTGAATAATTTCCACCGGCTGCGGCACGCCATCGACGTAAACCGCAACTCCCTCTGCCTTGCCCGCCCCGTCGTACGTCATCGTCAAGTGCTGCCATTGCCGAGTCGGTATCGATGACTTTGTTGCAACACGGATCGCGTTGCGACTCCAGCCGTGAACGAGATTGACGATCGCCTTTCCTTTTCGAAGTGTGATATCGAAGCCTCGCATCTCGTTGGCATCGTCCATCTTCGAGACCACGCACCCGGCACTTTCCGCTTGCACCCACGCCCCAACCGAAAACGCGTCGTCGTGATCGAAATCGCCGACCCCCGAGAAACTGACACACCCGTCGCCGTTCAACCTCGCAGCGTTGCCGAGCAGCCCTTCGGTAATGCCGACGGAACCGGTCGTTGCGTCTGACGCGAAAGTCGTGTCCAGTGAAAGGTGAGAAACCAGTCCGCCCGTGTCGTCGCGAGAAAGATCGTCTATCGCGGTTGCTTCCCAGGCAGCCTGCTCAACGTCGAGTTGTTTCTTAACGGCAGCAAATTTCCGTTCGAATGACGCAACTTCGCGACGCGTCTTTGCAAGACGACGCTGAATTTCTTTCGCCGGTACTTTCAGAATCGGAGCGGAGTTGCCGCCGCTGCCGCTGAGACCTCGCTCTGGCACGTTGTTGAAGAACGCAAAGAATCGATAAAAATCCTTCTGCGAAATCGGGTCGTACTTGTGATCGTGGCAGCGCGCGCAGCCGACCGTCAGACCCATCCAGACCGTGGCCGTGGTGTCCGCTCGGTCGACGACGTACTCGATCCGAAACTCTTCTTCGATGATGCCCGTCTCGTTGTTGACCATGTGGTTGCGGTTAAAACCGGTCGCAATCTTCTGGTCGATCGTCGAGCCCGGCAGCAGGTCACCGGCGAGTTGCTCAATCGTGAATTGATCGAACGGCATGTTTCTGTTGAACGCTTTGATCACCCAGTCTCGCCACGGCCACATCGTGCGATCGTTGTCGGTGAAGTAGCCATTCGTGTCCGCATAGCGCGCGGCATCCAGCCAGCTGACCGCCATGTGCTCGCCGTACCGAGGCGACTTGAGCAACCGATCGATCAGACTCTGAATCGCAGCGGCCGCGTCCTGCTTCCATGCCTGTTCGAACACGGCGACTTCGGCGACCGTCGGAGGCAAGCCAGTCAGGTCCAGCGAAATTCGTCGAACCAACGTTGCCGCCGTCGCTTCTCGCGATGGCTTCAGACCTTCCCGTTCAAGTTTGGCAAACACAAACCGATCGATCGCGTTCTTTGCCCAGACTTCATTCTCAACCTCAGGCAGCGGCGGACGCTCTGGCGGGATGAACGACCAGTGAGTCTGATATTCGGCGCCCTGCTGAATCCATCGACGCAGAATCTCAATCTCTTCGACCGTCAACGAGACGCCCGAATCCGGCGGCGGCATTCGCTCGTCATCATCCTTCGACAATACCCGGCGGATCAATTCACTGTTCGCCGCTTCGCCCGGAACGATCGCTCGATGCCCGTCGCGATCTGCCAGCACATCCTCACGTTTGTCAAGTCTCAGATCCGCCTGCCGAGCCGCTGCGTCTGGCCCGTGGCAATGGAAACACTTGTCAGCAAGAATCGGCCGCACGTCGCGGTTGTACTGAATCGCTTGAGCTGGCGAATCAGCGGCCAGAACTTCTGAATCGTCACGGTCACGCGAACACTCAAGCGACAGCACGAAAGCGCAGACCAAGAGGCAGGTTCGCCGGAGACGTCCAGGCTCGACGCCCTGGCGTAGGTTTTGAAGCTGGCTCACAATGAAATCTGCGGAGTTCACGACCACTGTTCCTCACAGTTGTCTGCGTTGCGAATCTCCGAAGACTTTCACCGATTGTCGTGCTGTCCGCCAGCCAATGGCATCCTAAGCGGTGCATCGCGACCGCGAATGAGTTCGCCCTATTTCTTTGCGAGAACTCCGCAGGCTCTGCGGTTTGTTCTTCACGAAGTTGCAGAGTGCGAGGACTACGATTTCACGTGGCGATCAGGCTTCGTCTTTGGGGACGTCGAGTTTGATGTGCAGATCCCGCAGTTGGGCGGCGTCGACTTCGCTGGGGGCTTCGGTCATCTGGTCGCCGGCCTTCTGAGTTTTCGGAAAGGCGATGACGTCTCGGATGTTGTCGTTGGCCAGGAACATCATCACCCAGCGGTCCAGACCCAGCGCGATGCCGGCGTGAGGCGGGGCTCCGTAGCGGAGTGCGTTTAGCAGGAAGCCGAAACGTTCTTCCGCTTCTTCTTCTTTGATTCCGATGAAATCGAAAACTTTCTGCTGCACCTTCGGGTCGTGGATACGAACGCTGCCGCTGGCGGCTTCGTAGCCGTTGCAGACGAGGTCGTACGATTGGGCTCGCATCGATCCCGGATCGGTGTCGAAGAGACCGAGGTCTTCTTCGTTCGGGTAGCAGAACGGGTGATGCTCGGCTTTCCAGCGGCCGTTCTCTTCGTCTCGTGAGTACAACGGAAACTCCAACACCCACAGCACGTTGATTTCCATCGGGTCGTAGAGTTTCAGTTCTTTCCCGAGTCGAACTCGCAGCGAAGCGAGAGCCGCCGAAGTGACTTCGCACTTGTCCGCCACGAAGAACAGCAGGTCGCCGTTTTCTCCGCCGAGTGCTTCGATGATCGCTTTCTGGTCTTCTTCTGAGAAGAACTTGGCGATCGGTGAATCGAGTGCTCCTTCTTTCACGCGGAAGAAGGCCAGCCCTTTCGCTCCGTAGTCGCCGACGAATGCGGTCAGTTCGTCGATGTTGCGGCGGCTGTATTTTTCAGCGGCGCCTTTGGCGTTGAGGCCTCGAACTCGGCCACCGCCTTCGATTGTTTTCGAGAAGACGCCGAATCCACAGCGGGCAGCGACGTCGCCGATATCGACCAGCTCCATGCCGAACCGCATGTCCGGCTTGTCGTTGCCGAATCGTTCGACGGATTCCTTATGAGTCAGTCTTGGCAGAGGAAGTTGCAGTTCGGTGCCGCGAATTTCTTTGACCATGTGAGCCATCAGGCCGTCGATCACGGTGAGAATGTCTTCCTGCTCGACGAATGACATTTCGACGTCGATCTGAGTGAACTCGGGCTGCCGGTCCGCTCGCAGGTCTTCGTCACGGAAGCAGCGGGCGATCTGGTAGTAACGGTCCAGGCCGCCGACCATCAGAAGCTGTTTGTAAAGCTGCGGCGATTGCGGCAAAGCGTAGAATTCACCCGGATGCACGCGGCTGGGAACCAGGTAATCGCGAGCCCCTTCCGGAGTACTCTTGCCGAGCATCGGCGTTTCGACTTCCAGGAAGTTCAGATTGTCGAAGTATTCTCGCGTCACCTTGCACAGCTTGTGCCTCAGGATCATCGCTTCCTGCAGAGCCGGACGTCGCAGGTCGATGTAGCGGTATTTCAGACGCAGGTCTTCGTTCGGGATGTTCTCGCCAGTCGGCTCGAACGGTGGCGTCTTGCTCTTGTTATGGACGATCAGTTCCTGCGCCCGGACTTCGATCTCGCCCGACGCGATGTTTGGATTCACGAGCCCTTCGCCACGCAGTCGCACAACACCGTTGGCCTGGATGACGTCTTCGTTGCGGAGCGATCCAGCCAGCTCATGAGCCTCGGCACTGTCGGTCGGATCGAAGACGACCTGAATGAGGCCGTAGCGGTCTCGGACGTCGATGAAGATCAGCCCACCGTGGTCCCGGTAATTGTTCACCCAACCACAAATCTTGACTTCGGTATCGGCGTGATTGGTTGTCAGTTCGCCGCAGGTGTGTGAACGGAGCACGATGGTGAACCCTTACTTCGGATGCGTTGAATTCTCCGGCCGCATTTCTGCAGACCGGTTCTGTCTGAACGTTGATCGATCGAGCCGGAACGGAATCCGACATCGATTTGACTACTTAGAGTGCGTCAGATCGGGCACGACCTGACGGAGGCGACGTTTCCAGAGTCCTCGAAATCTGAACTCCAGATCGCTTCGCCACAGCGGATTTCGCTCCACAAATCAGCGATCCGACCAGAGTAAAGCAGCCCGTCCTCAGACGGAAGGGGTACGAACTCATTTTCCCGTTTGCAGACGGTCATCGCTTACCTGGTTTGACAGTTCCTTCCAGACTGACACGTTGCCACGTTCTCGTCAGGTCGCGAACCTGGCTTCGCAAGACGGTGTCTGCCGTTGGCGCAAATGTGATTTTCGGCTCGACTCGTCAGCTTGACGGGTCCGATAGTCAGGGGTAGAGTGAGTTTTCGCGGATTTCAGCCGCAGCAGAACAACGAAAGCAAATTGACGATCCGATGAATTACAACCTTCTCAACCTAAGCCTGCTACTACTACATCCCCTCCCCCCGGGAATGGCTTAGGTTGTATTGACCGTTTCGGTCGAATCAGACGAAAACAACCCTGAGGCTTCCCAGCCTCAGGGTTTTTTTGTTGCCTTTTTTGCGGGTGCCAACGGGCACGAATCACTGACAGTTTCTTTTCGACGGCCTCGTTGAACCTGAGGCCGTTTTCACCACAGCTCCTGGAGAGCGATCCGATGTCCGGCGATACGATCACGATTTTCGACACGACCCTCCGCGACGGCGAGCAGTCACCTGGCTGCAGCATGACAATCAGCGAGAAGATGGAAATCGCGAAGGCTCTGGTCGAACTCGGCGTCGATGTCATCGAGGCAGGCTTCCCGATCGCGTCGCCCGATGATTTCAAAGCGGTGCAGCAGATCGCTCGCGAATTCGGCAGCCAGACAACGATCTGCGGCCTCTCCCGCTGCCGTGCCGAGGACATTGACCGAGCCGGCGAGGCGCTCAAGGACGCTGAAAAGAAACGCATGCACGTGTTTCTCGCCACGAGCGCGATCCATCGAGAACACAAACTCAAGATGGGCAAAGACGAAATCGTGCAGCGAGCGGTCGAGATGGTCGAACGAGCCAAAGGCTTCACCGACGACGTCGAGTTCTCACCAGAAGACGCCGCGCGAACGGAACTCGACTTCCTCTGCGAAGTCACCGAAAAGGCCATCGCGGCCGGAGCAACGACGGTCAACATTCCAGACACGGTCGGTTACTCAACGCCGTCGAACTTTTTCAACATCATCCGGCACCTCAAAGAGAACGTGCCGAATATCGAGCAGGCCGTTATTAGCACGCACTGCCATAACGATCTGGGTTTGGCCGTGGCGAACAGTCTCTCGGCCATCGAAGCCGGAGCGCGACAGGTCGAATGCACGATCAACGGACTCGGCGAACGAGCGGGCAACGCCGCACTCGAAGAAATCGTCATGGCGATCAAAACGCGGCAGGACCATTACCAGGTCGGTACAAATATCAACACGAAGAAGTTGTTCTCGACCAGCCGGCTGGTTTCGAGAATCACCGGCATGCTCGTGCAGCGGAACAAGGCCATCGTCGGGCAGAACGCGTTTGCTCACGAGGCCGGCATCCATCAGCACGGCATGCTTCAAAACCGAAGCACGTACGAGATCATGCGGCCGGACGACGTCGGGTACGTCGGCACGAACCTGGTTCTCGGCAAACACAGCGGTCGGCACGCGTTCAAGGATCGTGTGAAGCATCTCGGTTACGAACTCGACGACGCCCTCGTGCAGGAAGTCTTCGACGAGTTCATCGCGCTCGCCGATAAGAAAAAGGACGTCTACGACTCGGACATCATCGCCTTGATCGAAGGTCACGTCGGCGAGAGCCAGGATCAATGGTCGCTCGACCGATTTCACACCGTCGCTGGAACCGACGTCCTTCCAACGGCCACGCTGGAAATGCGGCGCGAAGGTTCTGAAGAAGTCTTCCAGGACGCCGCGACCGGCGACGGTCCGGTCGACGCGATCTTCCGAGCGTTGGAACGAGTCGTCGGCATCGAAGCCGTGCTCACCGACTACCAGGTCCGCAGCATCTCCACTGGCAAGGATGCTCAGGGCGAGGTGATGGTCGAAATCAAAGTGAACGACCAAGTTTTCCACGGCAAAGGCGTGAGCACAGACATCGTCGCCGCCAGCGCCCGAGCGTACCTGAAAGCGCTGAACCGAGCGGCTGTTGAAGGCCCGGCCGCCGAACGGGAAGGTGCGGAAGGAACGCCGTAACTTTCACCTTGTGTCCTTTTTTTCGGTGATTTCTCCGCAAACGGAAACGCGTCCAGGGTGGCACGGGTTGCTCGCAACCCGTGTCGCGAAGCGACAAGAGAATCGTCAGGTTGTATGGTGAATACCTCTTGCGGCTTCGCCGCACAGGTTGCAAGCAACCTGTGCCACCCGCGAGTGTCGTACGACTTACATTTTCACGCGGCGTTCAAATTGGCAAGGAAGAGACGGTCATGAGCACCAATTTCTCTGCCTTCGCGTTGCCCCTCACTGTTTCAGTCGTTTTCGGCACAACGGCGTTGGTAGGCGTGGTGGAAGAACGTCCGTTTGATCGCGATGCTGCAATTCGCAATCAGTTTGATCAGCCTATCGTTGAGATTGAGCTTGACCATTTGTCGCTCCCTCTGACGAGAAATGAGCCGTTTTCTTCCGATAAAATTCCTCGGCTCGTGCAGCAGCTTGATAGCAAACGAATTCGAATTCGGGGGTATACGATTCCAGGGTTCGAAGAAACGGGGATCACTGAGTTTATGCTGAGCGGAGAGACTAGATTGAAGAGTTATTCCTGGGGAGCAGAACCGCCGATTCACTATATCATTGACGTATTTCTGCGAGACGGGCTGAAGGTTGAATACGATCAGAAACCGTTTATTGTCGAGGGGACACTAAGACTTAAACCCGAACTCGCTGGCGGAAAACTGATGACTCTCTTTCGGCTGGAAGATGCAACGTTGAAACGAACAAAGCCTCGCGACGGATTTCACTCGGGATACGGATTTGGTTGTTAATTGGTTGTCGGAAGAATTTTCGCAGGAGTCAGGATCATGGCCGCAGGAAAACAATCGACGCCGAATGCCGAAGTCTGGATCGCTCGGTGCTGGAGGCGGTTGAGGTTTGGGCAGTTTCTGACTTCGGCGGCTGACTGGCTGGCGGTTTATCTGTTTGTGCTGGGCAGCGCCGTGCTGATTACGAAGCTCGCTGCGCCTGAGTTCTGGCCGAATGTTTTGTGGCTGGTCGCGGGTGCTGTTCCGGTCGCGTTTGCGGCGTGGTGGATCTCTGGTCGTGAATTGTTCTCTCGGACGGAATCGGTCGCGCTGCTTGATAACCGGCTTGAAGCGGGCGGGCTGTTGATGACACTGTGCGAAACTCCCGACGATTTGTGGGAAGAACGACTGCCTCAGCTTGAGACTATCTGGAAGACCAGTCTTCCGCAGTATCGACCGGTGAGGTTTGCTCGACAGATGGCCGGGCCGTTTGTGTTTGTGCTGGCCGCGTGCCTGGTGCCTCTTCGCGAAGTCGAAGCGGCGCCGACGCTCAAGAACACTGCGGGCGAGCAAGCAACTTCGCAGCTCCAGGAACTGCTGACGGAACTCGAAAAGTCCGACGTGCTGGAAGAGGAAGAAAAACAGGAACTGGAAGAAGAGATCGCCAAACTGGTCGAAGAAACGAAGGAAACCCCGCTGACTCACGAGAAATGGGAAACCGTCGACGCCCTGCAGGAACGCATGCGGATGCGGGTCGAAACGACCGCCGCCGAACTGGTGACCGCTCAGCAGTCACTCGCCGCGTTGAAGAATGCGGCCGACGGCGATTTCAGCAAGCTGTCGATCGAGTCGATGGACATGCTCAGCAAGGACGTCCTGGAGATGATGCAGAAAATGGACGACAAGGGAGCGTTCGACAACGTGCCGAAGAATCTCAAAGACCAGTTGCAGCGGCTCATGAAAAGCAGCGCCGGCAACGGTAAGTTTCAGTTGCCGAAAGACCCGAAGGAGTTGTCCGAACTTCTGGACAGTCTCGACGGTTTCCTGCAGAACGAGTCTAAGAAGCTGTCCGAGCTTCGATCCAAATGCAAAGGCGGCAATTGCAAGGGCTGCCCCGGATGCGAGGCTGGCTGCAAATGCAGCGGTCCGGGGGATGTTGTCTGCACCTGTCCCAATTGCCCGAACTCTGGCGGTCAATGTGCGGGCGGAGCCCCAGGAAGCGGCGGAATCAGCCGAGGCCGAGGCGACGCTGACCTCACCTGGGGCGACGAGTCCTCGCTCGAAAACACCAAATTCAAGGAGTCGGTCCTGCCGCCTGGCATGCTCGACAAGCCTCGCGACGAAGTCGTCGGCATCACGATCGCCGCTCCCGAGACTGACGTCGCCGGTTCCGCTCCCCG
>JBLFXD010000052.1:0-15657 GCA_047611045.1 Planctomycetaceae bacterium
CCCAGCTCATGGAAGCCGTTGAAAGACTCGTCCTTGACAAGCAGAAACAGTCCCGTTGAGATCAATCACTCAAACCATAACCGTCACTCAATCTTCAACTAAACATCGGACATCATCCGTCGATCACTCCCTGATAGCGATCGAGCGTTTTGAGAACTTCGATGCGGCGAGCCGCTTCCGCAACGCGAGCGTCTTTCGGATACGACTGGCGAAATTCCGCGTACGCTCCCATGGCTTCCGGCCAGAGGCTCAGGTTGATCGTGCATTCGGCGATCGACCAGCGAGCTTCCGTCGTCCACGCCCCGGTCGGGAATTCGTCGATGACTCGTCGGTAAGCGGTGATGGCGTCTTCCCAGACTTCGTTCGCCTGGTGAATCTGACCGATCATCGTCAGCGACTGACCGGCATTCGCGTGCGCCGGGAAGCTGTCGACAAAGGTCTGCAAAACATGCAGAGACTCGATCCACCGCTTCTCATTCTTCAACGTGACAGCGATCTTATAAATCGTGTTCTGAATATCCGCGTCGCTGCCGCCTCGGGCAAAGTTGAGTTCCAGGAACGCTTCGGCCGCTCGTAACGGTTGTCCCAGGCGCTGCCATGTCTGAGCAATTCTCATAGCTGACTGATCGGCCAGCTTGTGAGTCGGGTAGTGAATCTGGATTTCGTTCCAGACGCTGATGGCCTCGTCGTTGTAACTGCGACTTGCGAGTTCATCGCTGATTCCCCACAGCATGTCCGGAATCGAGCCGATCTGCGGATGGTCGTGAAAGAGTTCGGAAACCCGCAGCAACTCGGTCGCCGCGCGGATAAACTGACCGCGAGCCAGCGTTGGGCTTGAAGCCGCGATCACTCGGGCCTGCGTGAGAAAACTCGTCGCGATATCCCACTGAGCCTGCTGCCGCACAGCCATTTCGTCCGGGAAGGCGACGATGATTTCCTGCAATTCTTCACGTGCCGTTTCGAAGCGGCTCGAGATTTCAGCAAGCAGTTCTTCACGATCGAGCTTCGGATCACGGACGCCAACCGACGCCCAGGCCAACCAATCGCGAGCCGCGTCCTGCCTGATTCTCGGGAGATCGATGTCGGCCGGGTTGTCAGTCAAAAACTTGCGAGCAAGTTTCGCGGCACGGTCCCACTCAGAGATCTCCCGCCAGTGATTCACGATGACGAAGACTTCGTCGCGAGCCTGGTTAGCCGTCTTCGATTCCGCGTACCTCTTACGAATTGTCTGCAAGGCTGCATAAACAACGTCGAGCACTTTCTGTTGCCGCTCCAACTCCGCGGCCGAAAGAAACGCGACCGGAAGTTCCGCACTTTGTTGACCGGGCGACTGTGCATCGCCGCCGGACTCGCCTGCCGGTGCCCGCGAAGTTGTGCGTGCCCACAGAGTTTTGTCGCGAAGCATGGCCACCTGCTGAGCCTGACGATCCAACTGCGTCCGCACAGCGGCCAGCAGCCGAGCATCTGATTCCTGTCGAAAACGATCGCCGAATTCCGCAGGTTTGCCGCTTAGTTCGAATCCACCGCCGACTCTTCCAGCTCGTGCTGCTTCATCCAAAGTCAGTTTTGAGAAGTCTTCTTCAGGAGTACCATCGGCAGGTACTGCTGATTCCGCTGCAGCTTTCAATCGAGCGACCGCTCCGTTCGCCAAAGCCGGAACTTTCGGGCCACTCGCCGGTGTGGCCGTTGTCGGTCGTGGCGAATTCAGGGTCGCCGTGCTGAAGGTTAGCTCCGACTCTTCCAACGCAGCCATCGCGCCTAACAGACCGCCGACTTCCAGCTGTTCGTTACGCTTCTCACCGCCGCTGCTTGAGGGTCCCGTGATTGCCAGCGCGGTCAGCACGCTGCGTGCATGGTCGGGCAGGACTTTGCCGAGCTGGCAAATCGCTCTCGCAAATTCCAATCGTTCGGGAGACCGGAGCGGCAACTCCAAACCGAGCAACGCGGCGTAAGTTGAATCCGCAACGTCCCACGCATCCAGAACCGCGTACTCCTGCGCGATGGCCATGATTCGGCCAATCGCCGTCTGAGCGGCCGGTCGCTGCTGATAATCGGCGATCACTTTCTGCCACGCCGCCTGCGCTGCCTTAAACTCGTCGCTCAACTCAGCCAGCGGCGGAGCATCGTCCGACCTGGCGTCATTCCATTCCCATAGCGCCGTGGAAGCCCGAGTGTGCAAAGCCGTCGCGCGAGCGATCGCTGCCCGTTCGGGAATCGTCGAACGCCCAGCCACTTCCTGCTTGAGCGAATCGATTTTCGCGGCAAACAATTCAAAGTCCTGATAAATCTGAGCGGCGATCAGCCATGCCTGTTGCTGCTCAAAACGTTTCCCGATGACAAAGATGCCGTCAGCGGCCGTGGAAGCACGTTCGCTGGTTGGATGGTCTGTGATGAATTTCTTCAGAGCGGCGATGGCTTCGTTGAACGACGGCGTCAGGACAATCTGATTCTTGCCGTCGTGCGTCTGAAGCTGCTGAGCCAGTTGCCGCTCGGCGATCTGACGCTTGAGGGCGGCCAGTTCGAGTTGGGCTTCTTCGTCGAGGTTCGCACTCGCCGGTTCGGCTTTCACTTTGATGGCAGCTTCGGCGATGTCTTCGAACTTGAGAGCCAGGTAGTGATCAACGATCTGAATCCGCAAGGAGCGAACTTCTGCCAGCAACGGATCGCCGGCTCCCAGACTTCCGGCCAGCCGATAGCACTCTGCCAACGACTTCTGAGCACCTGCGTCGAGGGCCCGTGCGACCTGAAAGCCGTTCGAGGCCGTCCGGTGATGAGTCCGGAGAACCTTGTTGAACCACAGCCGAGCCAGCGCGAGTCTGGCCTGACGCTGAGTCGCTGGCGGCAACCCGGTTGCGAAAGTCTCGAACGCCGTTTCGACGACCGCATCGTGCCCGGCCGCTGACCACTTCTGAAGATGCGAAGTCAGTTTCTGCAGTGACAAACCAGCGACCGACGGACGCAGCTGCACCGCTTCAGCCAGCTCTTTGAGGATCGTCGTTTGCGTTTCCGGCAACTTCGAATTCTTTGTGGACTCGCCGGACTTCACGTTTGCGTTGAACGCTCGAGCGGCATCCGCCATCAGCAGGTCGACATGCTTCAACAATTCGTCGGTGCGAATGGATGAGTCCGGAGCGATTTCCAGCAGCAGAAATCCCTGCATCATCGACGCCAGTCCTTGAGCTGACGGTTGAGTCATCGCGAGCAGGTCGGCAAGCACTCGATCAACGGCATCCCGAGCACTCTTCAATGATTTGGGATCGGCATTGGCGGCAATCACTCGCGAGGCAAAGCTGAGCGCCCACGAGTGAGCGGCCTTCGGGCTGGTGATCTTCGTCGGCCAGGGAACGGCTGCCGTGTGGTCAAGAATGTGATTGGCGATCTCCGCCTGCACGGCCCACACCGGCTTGTCGGGATACTCCTTGTTGATCAAATCCGCGGTGTCCGCCGCCGCCTTCAGCGATGCCGGCATCGGAGCCGTTTGATCCGGAACCAATCCCGCGGCGACGGCGACTTTCAAATCCGAAAGCGCCAACTGACGCTGAAGATCGAGCACCGTGATCATCAGGTTCGCACGATTGACGGGTGCTTCGAGCGGGACCAAACGTTGCAATCCGTCAATGCAGGCGGCTTTGGCTCCACGCTCAAAGTAGTGATTCTTGAAAAGATTCCTCAGCCCGTGGACCAACGTTGAAACTTCATTCGCTGCTTTGAGTTTCGGAACAAGCTCAGCGGCTGCAGCGAGCGCCTTGAGGTCTGCAGCGCTGAGTTCACCGTCCTCGTCAGGAGGGCCCGCACGACGAGTCACGTTCAAATATCCGAAGATCATCGCGTTGCGAGCTTCCAGTTCTTTCGGATTCCCAATGTTCTCAGTGATCCATTTGGCCATCGTGTCCGGGCCGACGATCGCTTCGCCCATGTCGCGGTTGATCTGGTCGTATTCAGCGTGAGCTTCCGCGACATCGACTCGCTTCTGCGACGCCGCGATCAGGACGTCAGCCGCTTCCGGCAACTCCAACGCGCGGATTGCCTTCAGCGCGTTCTGCGCGGCCGAGAAGCCGCGAATTGCCAGATACTTCTTCTCAAAGTGTTCAGTCAGAGTCTTTGCCAGGGCGACCTGATCGTCCGGATCGACGAACGCTTTCGCCGCGAACGCCGCCGCCGCCAGAGCAGATTTGTCGTTCTCATTGAGTTCGGCGTCCGGCCGTGGGCCAATCGGCGGGCGGGACGCTGCGAGGAATCTCCTCACGCTATCGCGAAGCGCCAGCCGTGCTCGACGACCGGCGCTCACCGAACCGTTCTTTTCAATCCACGCTGCCACGTCCGCAACGACGTCGGCACCATGCTGGAGTCGGTAAAGTAGAAGTTCCAGTTCCGCGACCGATCCTTCCGGAGCGTCTTTGGCATCAACGGCAATCTTCTGCAGCTCGGCCAGACCTGCACTCGTTGATTCGCCGCCGACGGCAAGTTGGGCTCGGGCTTTCAAAATGCGGACCGGCAATGTGCTGGCGGCGGCGGCGTTTCGAATGCCCAACTCGTTCAAAGCCGCCAGAGCGTCGGCGCCTTTTCCATCCAGCAGTTCGACCTCGGCCTGCAACGTCAGCACTTTCTCGAGATGCTCTTCTGAAAGCGACGTTCGGGTGCGCAGTACAACCAGCTCGCTTCGCGCGGGCTTCGACTGCCCCTGTTCGATCATCACCGCCGCGAGTCGAATTCGGGCGTCGACGCTGGTGACTCGACCTTCGAACGCCGCCACCATCCGCTGCGCATACTCATGAGTCGGAGCCCGCTTCAACAGCGTTCGCCAGGAAGCCAGAGCCTGATCCACCTCCCCCAGTTGAAAATGAGCCTTGCCCAGCAGCAGCCAGACGTCGGGATTCTTGCGATCGGTCTGCGATGCCGCCCTGGCAAAATTGCGAGCCTCGTCAAACCGCTCGGCCTGATAAGCCTCGCGAGCGTTCTTCAAAGCAGTTTCAGCATCAGACTGCGCCTGCAGACCGGCGGCGGAAGAAAGCAGCAGGCAACCCGTCAGGGCCACGATCGTCAGCTTGCGAAAGCGACTCATGCGACGTCTCCTGAATAGTGGTGCAATGAACGGCTGATCGACAGCCTCGGCATGTTATGAGCCGTCCCGATTCAACGTGTCAGGCGGCTGTAAAACTCTTGTCAGAAATATGTCAAAACTCGGCGAGATATCTTCCCGGACCTTCGGAAGGGGATGGACAATTTTTCGCACCACGCTGATAACTACGATCAATCTGTTACCGGGCGACGATTCAGCCAGCGATTCCTTAGGGGCACACCTCAGAATTCCACAGATTCGGCATGGGCGATCCCACGGCAACGCGATGCTTCCGGGCGACTGACTACCGACCGCCACTCTGTTTCTGTTCAATCTGAGGTCCCCAGCTCAGTCTTCCGTTGGATGAGCTGCCATGAGATCGTTGGCCTGTAGTTCGAAGGAAACGCTATGCCATCCGAACGAAGAAATTTTCTGAAACTGGCCGGTGCAGCAACGATCACAGCTGCGACAACCGGCGTCGCGAGTGCTAACGCGGCGAATCGGCTTCGCGTCGGCGTCATCGGCCCCGGCGGGATGGGCATGAATCATGTGAAGAATCTCGCGAAGCGCGATGACGTTCAGATCGTCTCGGTGTGTGATGTCGATCAGAAGCGTCTCGAAGCTGCGGCCGCTCACGTTGAAACGGCGACGGGCAAGCGGCCAACGGCTACCGGCGACATGCGGACGCTGCTGGATAATTCGTCGATCGACGCGGTATTTATCGCAACGCCGGACCACTGGCACGCTCCGGCCGCGATCCTGTCGCTCGACGCCGGCAAGCATGTGTATGTCGAAAAGCCGTGCTGCCACAACGTGCGTGAAGGTCGCTTAATGGCCGACGCGGTGAAACGTTCGGGCAAGGTTCTGCAGGTGGGAACTCAAAGCCGCAGCACCGAATGCGTTGCCGACGGAATTAGTCGAGTACTCAGCGGCCAGATCGGCGACGTGCTGGTCGCCAAAGCCTGGAACAGCCAGCGGCGAGGAAGCATCGGACATTCGGAACCAACAGGCCCGCCAGCTCACCTGGACTTCGATTCGTGGACCGGCCCCGCTCGCAAAATTCCTTACCGGAAAAACCTGTTGCACGGAGTCTGGCGATGGTGGCGCGACTTCGGGTGCGGCGACATCGGCAACGACGGCGTGCACGATATCGATGTCGCGTTGTGGGGACTGGGCGTGTCGACTCATCCCGACAAAGTCGCCTGTTTCGGCGGCAAGTATTTCTTCGACGACGACCAGCAGTTTCCCGACACACAATACGCTCAGTTTGAATACTCGCCGGACGGTGCAGCGGGCGAACGAAAGCAGCTCATCTTCGAGCAAAGAATCTGGACTCGCTACACGCAGGACGGCTACGAAAATGGAGCGGCCTTCTACGGCACCAAAGGCATGCTGATTATGGGCCACACCGTCGGTTGGCGGCTGTACGGTGAGAGAAACAAGCTCATCGCAGAACGAACCGGACAAGCCGACCTGGTCGCTCACCACTCAAACTTTTTCGACAGCATTCGAGGAACAGCCAAACCGAACGCCAGTATCGAAGTTGGCCACCGCGCGGCGACGATCGTCCATCTCGCCAACATCGCTGCTCGCACCGAGAGAGTCTTAAACTTCGACCCTGCCACTGAGCGAATCACCGGCGACACTGAATCCGACCGAATGCTCCGCCGCGAATACCGCAGCCACTGGGGAACTCCTCAGGGCTGAACAGCGCGTGCCGTGTGCCGTGCTACGCATCCTCGTGCTGTTCGAGTAGATCGCGGTCATAGTCGTCTTCCAGTTCGAGAATCTTTCGCGACATTTCATCATTCTCTTCAATGATCAATGAAATCTCCTGCTCCCATTCGTTGCTGGTTGTTCGAAGCTCGTCCATGTTGGGCGACAGTTTCAGGATCGCGGCCAAACGGCGAGTGATTGCCTCGATGCAGAACGGGTTCGTGCCCTGAAGGTAGCCTGGGATCTCAGCCACGAGCGACACCATGTCCAGACCCTGCTCGGGAGCCTTTGACATGAGGTACGTCATGAACGAACCCGGCCCTTCGTAGCCAGTTCGACGCATGCCGAATTGAGCCATCTCGTCGTGGAGTTTTTCGTCAGAACACGTGACATACATCCGCGGTTCGCGAGTGTGCGGAACGGTTCCGCCAAACGAACCGACAAACATGAGCCTTGAAATCTGGCACTGCCGCGCGACTTCAAAGATGCAATCGCCGAACGTTCGCCACTTCAGGTTTGGTTCTTTGCCTTTGAAGAGAAGCAGGTTGGCGGCCTTGGCGAAGTAAAACTCGTTCGACGGCATGTCGACCGACTTAACAAGTCCATCTTCGATATCGATGTGCGGGCGAAACTGTGCCGCGTGCTCCATCGATCCTGGGAGATTGAAAATGTAGTACGGCTCTGTATCAATCTCGGCGACTGGTTCGGCATCAAGCAGCCGGATCAACCGACTGACTGTCCCCGTCGAGGCATCGCCGCCGTCCATCCACCCCGAAAAAGAAAGCAGGAGTGTCCCACCATCGAGCTTCGGCAGCTCCTTAGAATGCAGCAAATCTTCCACGTGATCTTCCCTGAACTGGCACCATCAAATCTTCGACTCGATCAAGGATCGGATTCTGATAAGAGAAGAGCTTTCTGAACAGGAGACAGCCGAGAAAACAGCGTTTGGAATCGAATCCTGTCTCTGATTCCTCAGTTTACTCCTGTGAAAGACCTTACCCACCGAGCAGCCTTGTGACGGCTATGCGATGATGTCGCTGACGACTCGGCCATGGACGTCGGTCAGGCGGAAGTCGCGGCCGGAGTAGCGATACGTCAGCCGTTCGTGGTCGAGGCCGAGCAGGTGCAGAATCGTGGCGTGGAGGTCGTGGACGTGGAAGCGGTTTTCGACGGCGTTCATGCCGAACTCGTCCGTCGCACCGTACATCATGCCGCCTTTCGTTCCGCCGCCGGCGAGGAACATCGAGAAGCCAGTGTGATGGTGGTCGCGGCCGATTTTCTTTTTGTCTTTGTTGGCCTGCGAGTATGGCGTGCGACCGAATTCGCCGCCCCAGATGACCAGCGTGTCTTCCAGCATGCCTCGCTGTTTGAGGTCCGTGATCAGTGCGGCCGACGCTTTGTCGCTGTCAGCACACAGTTCCCGATGCCGCTTGTCGTTTTCCGAATGCGTGTCCCACGGCTGTTTGTTCTTCGCAGTCACGTAGTGCATCTGCACGAACCGCACGCCGTTTTCAACCAGCCTTCGAGCGAGCAGGCACCCCTTCGAGAAGACGGTGTCGCCATAGGCTTTCTGAATGTGCTCGGGTTCGCGGCTGATGTCGAAAACGTCCGACGCTTCCCGCTGCATTTCGAAGGCCAGTTCCATCGCCTTGATTTGAGTCTCCAACGCCGGATCGTTCTGGCGATTCTCCATGTGAATTCGGTTGAGACGCAGTAGCAGATCGAGCTGCTTTTTCTGCTCGGTCCGATTCAGGCTGGGATGCTTCAGGTTCTTGATCAGCTTGTCGACCGCCATGTCGTTGGTGTCGATCGCCGTGGCCTGGAACTCGCCCGGCAGAAAGGAATTCGACCAGAGCTGCGGACCGACGACCGGCAATCCAGGACTGAGCGCCACGAACGACGGCAGATTCTGATTTCCGCTTCCGAGCCCGTAAGACGCCCAACTACCCAGACACGGACGCACCGGCTGCTGGTTTCCGCAGTTCATCATCAGCAGGCCGGGCTCGTGATTCGGCACGTTCGTGTGCATTGATCGGAGTACGCACAGATCGTCGGCGACGCGGCCGAGATTCGGCAGCAGCTCGCTCATCACCACGCCGCTTTCACCGTGCGGCCGAAAATGGAATGGCGACGGCATGTAACCGCTGCCCTTGTTCGCTCGGTACAGTTTGCCTGTTGGCTGCTCGCCTGCGTGTTTCTTCAAGGCTGGTTTTGGATCGAACGTGTCGACGTGCGAGGGTGCTCCGTTCATCTGAAGGAAGATCACACGCTTTGCGCGCGGAGCAAAGTGCGGTGCTCGGCTGCCGCCCGGACTCGAAGCCGTTGCAGCGGAAGCAGCCGTGCCGAGCATTCCAGCACTTTGCAGAGCACCGGCCAGGCCGATCATGCCGAAGCCCGTGCCGGCTCGTTGAAGCATTTCACGTCGCGTTTGAAACATCGCTCGACCTTCCAACGTTCAATCGATCATCAACAATTCATTGGACGCCAGAAGAATCTGAGCGTACTGCTTCCAGCGATCGGAATGTTTATCGTCCTGCGTGCCCAGAAACTGCATGGCAAGCGTCCGTTCTTCGTCGCTGGGCGTGCGACCGAACAATGTCTGAGACGCCCAGTCGACGCGTTCGCCGTCAGATTCGGCAGCAGCGAGACACCGATCCGCCAGTGCCGACGCGTGATGCACGATAAACGGACTGTTCAGGACAAACATCTTCTGCAGGGGCGTTGTGGTTTCGACTCGGCTGCCAGCATGCGCATTCGGGTCGGGAAAATCGAAGAGGGCCAGCATCGGGTTCAGATCAAGACGACTGACCTTACTGTAAACAGTTCGGCGAGTTTCTTTCGGGTCAGTCGGGTCAATCGACTTGCCGCCGATCGTTCTATTCAGCGTGCCGGCAGAAAGCAGAATCGAGTCTCGCCAGGACTCGACATCCAGCCGCCGACGATTCATTCGCCAAAGCAGCCTGTTGGCCGGATCAGCTCCCCGCCCCGTTGAGTTGAGGTCGCTCGACTGCTGCCATGTCGATGAAAGAACGATCTCCCGACACAGCCACTTGATCGACCAGCCGTTTTCCATAAACCGTACGGAAAGATCGTCGAGCAAATCCGGATGGCTCGGCAGCTCGCCGTTGCGGCCGAAGTTACTCGGCGTTCCGACGAGCGGTTGGCCAAACAGCACCGCCCACACTCGGTTGACGATGACTCTCGCCGTGAGTGGATTGTCTCGACGAACGATCTGCTCTGCGAGTTCCCGTCGACCGCTGCCCTCTTCAAACGCCGCTGGCGGCTCGGCGAAAAAGATCTGCGGGAATGCTCGTTTAACGACGTTGCCCTTGTTGTTGACGTCGCCGCGGATCTGCACGTTCAAGTCGGTCGGCTTTGCGTCCTTAACAATGTGCGAAGCCTCCGCTGGCTTCTTCGCTTCGCCGTTTTTGTTCTTTTCAATCTTGTCGTCGAGCGGCTGATTGAACAAAGACGTGCTGGCAAAGACGCCAGCCAGAGCGTAGTAATCGGTCGTCGGAATGGGATCAAATTTGTGGTCGTGGCACCTCGCGCACGCGATCGTCAGTCCGAGCAAACCTCGTCCGACGGTGTCGACATGATTCTCCCATTCCTCGGCCATGACCTCGGGATCGTTGCGGCGGTAGTACTTCGGGCCAAGTCCGATAAATCCCGTCGCGATGTGTTGCGATTCATCATCCGGTGCAATCAGGTCAGCCGCTAACTGCAGCCTCACGAAATCGTCGTACGGCATGTCATCGTTGAAAGCCTGAATCACCCAGTCGCGAAACAAGTATGCATTCGGGTAAAGGAGCGACCCGTTTTTTCCGACGATGTGAGCCTGGTCCTCGGCGTAGCGCGAGACGTCGAGCCAGAGCCTGGCGAATCGTTCTCCGAAATGAGGCGACGTGAGCACTCGCTCGACCATCGCCGCTACGGCGTCGGGTGAGGAGTCGCTCATGAACTCGTTCAGCTCTTCCGGAGTCGGCGGCAACCCGAGAACGGTCAGATAAAGTCGCCTTGCCAGCGTTCGTTTATCGGCTGGACTGTTTGGCTTCAGGCCTTCATCGTCGAGCTTCGCCAGAACAAAAGCATCGATCGGTTTTGCGACAAAATTCGAATCTGAAACGGCTGGCAACTCGTGCCGCGTTGGTTGTTGGAAGGACCAGAACTTCCGGGCCGAGTCAAAGTCGATCTGCGGTACTTCCGGACGAACAGTCTCACCCTCGCGTGGATCCGGAGCGCCCATCTTGATCCACCTTTCGAAGTCCGCGATGACTCGATCAGGCAGTTTTCCGGACGGCGGCATCTCGAATGATTCGTAACGGAGAGCGGCGAGAATCGGACTATCTTTGATCTTGCGCGGCACGACCGTCAGTCCGGATTCGCCGCCAGCCAGCACCCCAGCTCGAGAGTCCAGCAGCAAGCCACCTTTGACGTTCTTCGACTCGGTGGATTGGCATTCGTAGCAATGCTTGACCAGCACCGGGCGAATCTTCTGCTCAAAGAACTCCATCCCGGCCGGGGAAGATTCTTCTGCTCGAACATCCGAAGGGGCAACGGCAAGCAACACAAGAACTGTGCACAACGCGCGGGCGATCGGTCCAGTAAAAAGCGGGTTCTCGAACTGCCGGCTCATGGGACTGACCGTCGGCGGAAGGCGTGTGGTGAGACAAGGTTACGAAGCTTGCAGCTTCGCGGGAGGGATCAACATCGTAACGCCGATTTCCGGTGAAAACATCCCCATCAAGCAGCGGACGCAACCGCAATGCATCTGGCCATCACACGAATATAGAAATCTCCATCAAGGCTACCCGTCGCCGGCGCATAAAAAAGCCCCGCGTGTCGGGCCAGATCACGCGGGACCTGGACCAGCTCCGAAGAGCCGATCCGAAGCTTCAGTTGTCTTCGCTGATACTTACGTTTGTCCTCGTCTGATCGATGGTCAAACTTCTTTGGAGTTTGGCGGGTTCAATTTGATCGTCAACCCTGCGTTAAGGTCGAACTTGATCTGAAGATTGCCGACGTGCGGAATGTCGATCCGAACCTTCGACGGCTGGTCAACCCGTAAGTTTTGAGTCGGGGCTATATCGTTCCGCTGTTCCAGATACTCCATCGTCTGAGCCATGTCGTCGGCTGTAGCTGATCGGCCTGATTTTTCGAGACAGTCTTTCAGAGCGACCCAAGCCAGCTGACCTGAATCCGACGACAACGCACGAGCTGCGTGTCGCAATGGAGCGATCGCCTCATCGTACAGTCCCTGGTTCCGTAAAGACTCGCCCATTAACCACATGTATGCTCCCTCAAAAGGAGCAGGATTCTTGATATGCTGCAACTCGGCCTGAGCGTCGGCAGGTAATCCCAGTTCGAGATACCCCTCCGCCGCCGTCAAACGCCGAGCAGTTCTGTTTACCTGATTGACTACCATTGTCGACTCCTCTCAGGATCGAGGTTCCGAGCCGCCTTTTGGCAAACTCCCACTCGCTCCTCCGAATGTAGCAACGACTGTGCCAGTCGATCGCTATCGGAAACCGCAACGCCTATCTCAAAACAAGACAGGATGTTGCGGAGAAATCGCTCCTTACTTTTTTGAAGACGCAGTGGTCTGCCAATCTGGCACCAAAGACGACACTCCCAGAACTTAAGTTCCCGAAATTCTGTGAGCAATCCCTTTCATCATCACAAACAGTCGATTGTCCAACGCTGCCCGTCGTAGTCTCAGTCCGCTAGAGTGATCCTCTTCGTCGGCCCTCAAGTTATTCGTCAACACATCCACATCTTTGGATTCATCAATGTGGCATGTCTTGGCCACTCGCCAACGATCGACGACACGCTCTGGCAACTCTTACTCAGACTGTTGCACTCACCTGTCGACTCGGCAAACCATGTACGTCGAATTCGGCCGGCTTAATAGAAACTCACTCTCTTCGGAGGCAAACAACTGATGAGACTTCACCAAGGGATCTTTCTTGCGAGCGTTGCTCTGATGGTCTTCTGCCAGTCCGGCCGCGACTGCAAGGCGGCTCAGAAACCGGACGCTCCGAAACGACCAAACATCATCTTCATCTTTACGGACGACCACGCGACTCATTCAATGAGTTGCTACGGCTCGAACATTAACAAGACGCCAAACCTCGACCGCATCGCCAACGAAGGGATGCTTTTCGAGAATACCTTTTGCACAAATTCGATCTGCGGACCGAGCCGCGCCGTCATCCTGACCGGCAAGCACAGTCACCTGAACGGCTTCCGGCAGAACGGCAACAAGTTCGACTGTGGACAGCAGCTCTTTCCGAAACTGCTCCAGAAGGCTGGCTACCAGACAGCGATCGTCGGCAAGTGGCACCTTGGCCACGGAGGCATCAGCGATCCGCAGGGCTTCGACTATTGGGAAATCCTTCAGGGCCAGGGACCGTACTACAACCCGCCGATGATCAAGAACGGCGAGAAGGTCAACCACGTCGGCTACACCACGGACATCATCACCGACCTCGCTCTCGACTGGCTGAAGAAAGAACGGGACGGCGACAAACCGTTCATGCTGATGTTTCAGCAGAAGGCTCCGCATCGAAACTGGCAGCCCAGCCCGAAGCACTTGACGATGTACGACGACGTCACAATTCCTGAGCCTGACAACCTGTTCGACACCTACGAAGGGCGAGGCCGCGCCGCCCACGAACAGGACATGAGCATCGCCAAAACAATGACCGCGTCTGATCTGAAACTGACGCCGCCTCGCAATCTGACTTCGGAGCAAAAGGCCGTCTGGGACGCCGCCTACGAACCGAAGAACGAAGAATTCCGCAAAGCGAATCTCGAAGGCAAAGACCTGGTCCGCTGGAAATATCAGCGGTACATCAAGGACTACCTGAGGTGCATCGCCTCGGTGGATGACAACGTCGGTCGCATGCTTGAATACCTCGACGAAACCGGCCTCGCAGAAAACACGGTGGTCATTTACTCGTCCGACCAGGGCTTCTATCTCGGCGACCACGGCTGGTTCGACAAACGCTTCATGTACGAAGAATCGTACCGCATGCCGTTCCTCGTTCGCTGGCCAGGCGTCATCAAGCCGGGCGAACGCTGCCAGGAACTGACATCGAATCTCGACTTCGGCGAGACATTCCTGGACATCGCGGGTGTCGACATTCCTTCCGACATGCAGGGTGTCAGCCTGAAGCCGCTGTTCGACGGTTCAACGCCGAAGACCTGGCGACAAAGCCTCTACTATCACTACTACGAGTTCTACGAAGATCGCCGGTCGGCACACATGGTGCGGCGTCATAACGGAGTCCGGACTCCGCGACACAAGCTCATCCATTTCTATAATCTCGACGAGTGGGAACTCTACGACCTGAAGAACGATCCACGAGAAATGACCAGCCGCTACGACGATCCCGCGTACGCCGGCGTGGTCGAAGAACTGAAGGCCGAACTGGCTCGACTTCAGAATGTCTACGAAGTTCCGGACGACACCGGTTCCGTCTCGAAGAATCCGCCCAGCCTGAAACCTCGCCCCGCAAAGCCCACATCCGCGAAGCAGCCAAAGAATTCGAAGCGAAAAAACGCCTCGCCGAAGCAGGGCAGATAGTTCAGCACTTCGTTCAATCAGAATTCAAACAACTTCTTTTCAGAGACGGGCAACGTTGCCCGTCTCTGCTTTTGCGCCGAGCTGGAATTTCGAAACTCACGCAAAGTCGCGAAGACACAAAGGTAAAGCTGAAGAACTTTGCGTCTTCGCATGCTTCGACGTTCGGTCACGGCTCGTCGTTCTGGACAAGACGTCGCGAGAGTTCAAATCCACTTTGCCGAATTCGCAAATTGATTGCGACGGACGCGTTCTCGATCCCAGGACCACCCGGGACGAATCTGTCAAGAAGTCTTTCCGTCAAAATTGGAGTTTCTGCAAACACGGTGACTTCGGCATTTTTTGGGATTGGACATCGAACTCAGGCGAGTAGACTGACCCACCAGAACAGGCAGGTTTCATTCGAGACCTGCTGACCAATGTGCGGTCCCATCGGGTCGATTCAATATCTGAGAATCGGCGACACATCGTTTGCCCCGCTTCGGGGTAAGATGGTCCGTGCGAATAAGTCAAGGTTCGACGCCGGAGACGCAGCCATGCTGACGTTTTTGCTCGACAAACAGGACAGCTTGCAACGCTGGCAGCCAGACCCCAGCGTGTCCGGCGCCAAGTCCCGGATCAGCCTTCAGGCCAATCGCCGTTGCCGTGCCGAGCATCCCGCACTCCAAACAGCCATCCCTTCGCAGTCGACGTATCGGGATATCGAGCTGGCAAATTCGTGCCTCGTCTCTCAATTCCCGAGTCGTAAGTTCGGCACAACTTCTGCTCGCGAGTCTCAAGTGCGATGGTCGGTGTTCAAGGAACGCCAATTCACTGATTCGCGAAATATTCGGACGTTGCGATTTGCACATTGTGTCCGAAGTCGCACAACCTGGTCATCTTTGGCTCACAAGCCATGCAGGAGTCACACGTAGCAGATAACAATTCTCAGGAGACCTGTTCCATGCAGTCAATGGTCGTCGGCAGCCAGCCTCAACAGTGCACTACACTTACCTGGTTACTCGTTGGTGATATTCGCGAGATGCTCCAGGATCACCTTGATGACGAAGCCATTCGGTGGCTCAAGCCCGTTCTCGACGCCTTGATCTCTGAAATGTGCGAACAGTCCGAGCTGCTCAACCGCGACGGCTGGTACGACGATCTGCTTGGCACCCACCCGCAATTCGTTTCACGCGTCGCCGGCATAGAGGCCGAGCAGAACGAACTCTGCAGGTCCTTGCGTGAATTGCGAAACGGAATCGAGCGGGACATTCCCCTGACACGAATCGCCTCTGAGCTCGAAACGGGACTGGGCAAC
>JBLFXD010000053.1:0-15611 GCA_047611045.1 Planctomycetaceae bacterium
GCGATCTCAAGAGTCGACGGCGAATTCCAAAGTACGATCGACCAGGTGATCCCGGACAACAGAATTACGCAAGCAACATAGCAGACAACTTTGGCCATTCGAGATCCTTGAGCGGACGATGTGACAGGTGGCCGACGTTAGAATTTACTCACGTCTGATCTTGCACGAATCAATTCTCCGCACTTCCGGTTCCTTCGATCAACTGATGGGCATCGGACGTTGACAGTGAATGCCAGACTTCTTTGCGGCCACCAGGTCAGCGAACTTCGACTGAATCGACTACGTCGTTTTTCCCAATTCCAATCGTCAGTCGACTGTCACTGCTCGAAAGATAGCTGGAACTTCCAATGCTGGCCCGCGTGATCTGCCGTCCTCCCACTTTGACGAACACAACAGCGTTGTTGCCATCTCGCGAGCTTTCCGTTCCGACTAATTCTATCTGGATGACGCGGCCAACCGACGCTGTTTTGTTACGAAGCAGGGCCGCGGCCCCGTTCAAGTGCTGCACCGCAAGATCGAGACGACCGTCGCGATCAAAGTCGGCAACACATGATGCTCGGCCAACCAAGCGCCGATCAAAGTAGTCGCCACTCAACGCAGAGACGTCACTGAATCGACGCCCGTTCTGGTTGCGAAAAAGTTGCGGCAGCTGCGCAAACGGTTCGTTTCGCCCCATTGCAGGCTGTTCGGTGTGAACGTGCCCGTTCGCCACGAAAAGATCCAGCCATCCATCGTTGTCAACGTCAAAGAGTGACGCTCCGAACGCAAGTCGCAGCTTGCTGGGCGCGGAGAGGCCATATTCCGATGTGACATCTGTGAATCCAAAACCTTCGTTCCGGTAAAAAGTATTGGACTCGCTGAAGTAGTTAGTTACGAAGAGGTCAGGCAGTCCGTCACCGTCAACATCCCCAGCCGCCAGGCCCATTCCCGCTTCCGCCTGCCCAATCCGATTCACGGCAACTCCGGCCACGAGCGCATCGTCAGTAAACACTCCACCGCCATCGTTAATCCACAGCTGATTATGAACCGTATCGTTTGCCACGTAGAAATCGAGATCGCCGTCGTCGTCGAGATCAGTTGCGAGGACCCCAAGACCACAGCGGGCCGGACCGGACTGCAGGCCGGATTCTTCAGAGATGTCCGTGAATGCTCCGTTGCCATCGTTCCGGTAGAGAATGTCGTATTCGTGCTTCTGGTATCTGGGGTGACAACCTGAATGGTACGTCTTCCCAAGTTCCGTGTGTTTGCAGAGAGGGTAGTCGTCTTTGTCGAGCCGTAAATAGTTAGCCACAAACAGATCCAGATCGCCGTCGCCATCGATGTCTGCCCAGGTGGAGCTTGCCCCAAATCGATCATCAGCAACGTGTCGATCTGCGGCGATCTCTGAAAATGAAGCATCGCCATTGTTGTGGTAAAGCCGATTCTGGCCGTAGCTGCTGACGTACACATCCGGAAACCCGTCGTTGTCGAAATCTCCAACGGCCACTCCCATCGAATAATCCGTGTTGGTCAGACAGGCTGATTCGGTAACGTCCCGAAAAACACCATCGCCGGAATTCGCCAGGAATCGGTTTCTGGGCTGCGATTTGCTGGCTTCAACCTCCAGCGATTTCCCCTGACCCAGATAGAGGTCGGGCCAGCCGTCCCGGTCGTAGTCCAACCAACCAGCTCCCGACCCCATGAACAGATGGAGATGGCGTTCTGGCGTGAGTGGAGAATGGTGCTGAAAGTCGATCCCTGCTGGTCCCGAGACGTCTTCAAATTGCAACGGAGTCTCATAGGCAATGGAGTCAGAAGTCCAACAACAGCACACAACGGTTGCCGCGAGAACATAAGTACCGATCGATCGGCTCGGTGGTTTGCCCCGACAAATAAATGACATTGCACAACAATCGTGGAAAGAGAGGAGTCAGTTATGAAGCGAACTTTGATCTGCGAATCACCGTTTTGAATCGGCTGAAAATATAGCGTCTTGTGCCGTGCTGTAACTGCCAGAAGGATCGGCGTCACCTGCCCCGGATGGTTGTTAAGAATTCCGAGTTCGGAGGCGGTAGCCAGTTTCACCGAGATGTGGCTCTTGTGGCGGGATCCGCTATAACGACATGTTGAGCCGATCGATGGCGAGTGGTGATTATTCGGCATCAACTTTCACTAACAGAATATGATTTTCTCCCATTCGCTGCCCGGCGACTGATGGAATCCATGCCGCGTTCGAGCACAACCAACATCCGAGATCCGGACACCGCGACGGACCGACGATGCTGCGCAATTCTGCTGGCCGTTGCGACACTGATCGGCCTGCACCCAATCAGCACACACGATTTCTGGTGGCAACTCAGCCGCGGTCGAGCCGTCGTCGATGGAACAATCGAGCCAGCGCAATCCTTGCTGGTCGGCGAAGCGACAACTGACGGCGATTGGCTTGGCGGAGTCCCAGTCTACGCACTCTTTTCGGTTGGAGGAGTTGCGGCCTTGATAGGGCTGAAATTGCTGACCGTGTGGGTTGCTGGACTCTACCTGCTGTTTTTCAAATTGCGGCAGAGAAACGCAATCGGTCTCGCCATCGTGTTGCTGGGGTTGTTAGCCGCAAGACACGCGTGGGAACCGACGCCGCTGGCCTTCGAGACTGTTGCCGTGATTGTCGTCTGGTCGCTGGGGTGTCGCTTGCAAGCAGGGGTATCTCAAGGATGGCTCGCGGCTCTGCTGATCACGATCGTGGCCTGGGCAAACACCGGGCCGTTCTGCGTACTGGGCATTCTCGTGGCACTTAGTTCGCTGAGTCAGCGGACTCGATCGCAGGAGTCACAGATTTCGATTCGGATGGTCATCGGCATCATCCTGCTCGTGGTGGTTGGATGTTGCTTGACCCCTCGCGGGCCAGCAACAGTCTGGGACTCAACCAGACTCATGATCCCATCGTTAACGGCCAACGCTGCGTTTCTTCAGTCCACGCCGTGGCGGTCTCTCACTTTCACGATCTACCAGCCCGAGAGCATTGCTTTTATCGTGCTGTCGATCGCCATGTTTTGCGTACTCATTCGTCGACAGTCACCGTTGAGTTTCGTCGTAGCGTTTTTTGCGATCCAGACGCTTGCCTGGACCTCGCAACAAAATCTCGCACCAGTCTCGATCTGGCTGACGCTGATGCTACTTCGAGAAGTGCAATCCAACGACGCCACAACATCCCGAGCCTTCAAATGCGAGGTGCAGTCTTACGGTGTTACCAAAGCTCTTCCTGCTGGAGTAATTCTGCTCGTCGCTGCAGCGGCAGTTGGTCGCTGGCCGGAAAGCACCAGCCGAGCGGGCTGGGGAATCGATCCATCCATCGATGGATCCGCGTTCAAGGACTCGCTTCGCGACGTTGAGACAGTCGGCTGCGCCCATTGCCTTGGAATCCGAGAAGCCGGGTTACTCTGTTGGTTCGAACCGGGTGGAGCGAAGCCGTTCGACACTCCGCGTAGTGCTCTGTTGAGCGGTCGATTGCGATCCCATGCTCTCTTGAATGAGGACTTGTCGACTGGATGGCAGATTCCTCATCGACGTGTTGACGACAGTTGGGGCGGTTGGTGGCTGCCACTTCGAGAACGCAACACAACATTGCTGGTCGTACCAACTGAAGACACGCGACTAGTCCGAGCGTTGGAGCCGACAATCTGGAAACCGCTTTCTCTCGACGGAGCCTCTCTCGTATTCGGAATCGCTGGTGATCCGGTTACTTCTCCACAAATTGCGAGAACAATGAAGTTGCGAGAACACGTCGATCAGAACGCGTGGAGTTACGATCCCGTTTCCGCCGCCGGTGATGAATCTCATTTCGACCTCGTTGGATTGCTGACCGGGCGTCCGACTCTGCGGACCGACATACGTCTTGCAAAAACATTCAGAGCCATGCAGCTGAATATTGCCGCGTTGCGGATCTTGCATCCTGTGCTCCAGGCTGAAATCAGTCAGACTGCCCGTGAAGAGTTCGCAAGGAATCAGATCGAGCTTGGCTACAATGAGCGGTTGACGATGGGGCAATGCAGTCTGTTTCGGTCCATCGCGTTGTCACAAACAATGGCGGACACTGACGATCCAGAACTATCGATGAAATCGCTGAATCCTCCAGCTCAACCTGACTCAGAAGTTGTCAGCACAATCCGAAAATCGATCGATGCCCATCTGAGCGGCGATACAAATCGAGCAGTGAATGACCTGACGGATGACGATCCGGAACTCGTTTACGCTCGATATCAGTTGTTAGTCGAGACCGGTCACTTTGACGCAGCTCTGGACGCGTATCAAACATTGGTCCAAAAATTTCCCGGCAGTCGGTTGTCCGTAGTGGGTCGAAATGCGTTTTAGTTTTGCGAAACTTCGGGCTTCGATTGCAGTCAGCATCCTGGGGCTGGTCGTTCTGTCATTGGTTGTGACGATCAATGTGAGAACGCCGTCGCAGACGCTGCCTGGTCGCAAGGTTTTTTCCGCGAATCGCCCGCCGACGATGGATCAATGCGCCGATTGCCACGCCGACGTTTGCAAAAATTTTGAAACCGCGCCCCATCGATTGACTCTGGCTCGGGCAGCTTCTCCAGATGTCCTGGAGCATTTCGCGGGTAAAGCGTTTTCTCTTGAGAACGAGAGGCCTCTGGCTCGATACGAAAACCGGAACGGCGAACTCTGGCTGGTCTCGACAACCTTGCCAAACCCACTTCGCGTTGACTGGATTTTCGGGTCCGGCCAGCACGCACAGACTCCAGTAAGTGTGTTGACCAACCAAGACGGTCGAACGGAATCTCTTCAGCACCGCGTATCGTGGTATCCGACGAACACACTTGGAATAACGCCCGGCCTTGATACTTCACCAGACATGCATGAGGGGCTGCTTCAGCTTGTGAAACCTGAAGATCATGTCGTCACAATGGACTGCTTCGAGTGCCACGTCACACACCTTCCGAACAACGGTGGACTGATCGACGAAGAACACATCATCGCAGGAGTCGGGTGCGATCGCTGCCATCCGGGCGGAAACGATCACATGGCCAGTGTCGAAGACGGAGCCATTTCAATGGAGCGATGGTCCACGCTGTCGCCTCTCGAATCCGTGAATCGCTGCGGCGAGTGTCACCGCCGAGCCGACCAGTTGACCGAATTGGAATTGGATCCTGATCGTCCACTTCTGGCTCGATTCGCGTCTGTCGGTCTGACGATGAGTGCTTGTTTCAAGCAACAGTCGACAGTGAAGGTCGAGCCATCAACTCGAAATCGACTTGATTGTGTGACGTGCCACGATCCGCACCGCCCAGCGATAAAAGATCCAGCGTACTACGTCCGGAAGTGCATTAACTGTCACGGCGGTGATGACGGAATGGCGACCGAATGTGCTTCCCAACCGATGTCGAGTAACTGCCTGCCGTGTCACTTGCCGAAGCAGCGGATGACGGGTGATCTGGCTTTTACCGACCATTGGATTCGAGTCCGCAAATAGCCGTATGATTCAGGATATTGCGATGCTAATGCAGGCATGCTGAGTGCTCAGCAAGACACATTCGAGAAATCGATGAACGACTGTGACGACAATCTCCGAACGACTTCCGGCTCATCGCCAGAGCGACGAGTCATCTACGCCGTTGCCGGAATCGCATTGTTGATCACCGTGAGTGTCGTTGCGATTCAACGTTCGGACGAAAATCAAGAACCAACGACCACTGTTGATCTCAGCGCAGCAGCCCTTGCCAAGGCAAAGCAGAAGCGAATCTGGGACGTCGAGCACTTCGCTTTCGAACTCGAAACGTTCTTCGGCAAACCGCTTGCCAGGTCGCTGGGTAAAGGCGAATGGGAGTCTCTAGAAAGCAGACTTGCTGACTCATTTTTCGGGTCGATTTTTCAGGATCAAAACGACGCGACTGTTGTTGAAGTATCGAGTGTCAGACAGTCGGTACGGTCGACGGAGAACTCTGCACCCACCAAAGTTGATGCAGCGGGCTTCGTTGAAGCGAACAAGCAGTTGGTCGGTCTGCTTGCTGAAACGACGAAAACCAACTTTCGCGTCCTTAAGCTTTCTCGAGTTTCCGAATCAGACGACCGTTGGTCTGCGGAGTTTCTGCTAACACTCAGCGGCAAGTCGGTGGAATCTGGTCTGACGATAGTCGAAGTCCACAGCGCGGCGATTCTTGAGTTTTCAACTGACGACGACATCCGGTCGGGCGCAATCGTGTGCGAATGGCATTTCGAAACAGAGAATGTGAAGTCCTCGCCGCAGCCCCTGATGGAAGATGTCAGCGTCATCAGCAACCTCGATGCGTTGCCGTTGATTGACAACTGGACGGTGGACGCCTCGAATGCTCGCCAATACTGGCGGCAGATGGCCGCTGACGATTTCGATCGAGATGGATTTCTCGACATCGCAGTGGCCTCTTTCCTTGGTCGGCCTTTGTTACTCCATCACGAAGCGGACGAGACCTATCGCGACGTTGCTGCTGAATTGGGAGTTCAGGGTTGGGCGATCGACGATTCGCATCTCGTCAATATGGCTCTATGGATCGACTACGACGCGGATGGATTTCCCGATTTGATCGCGGGCGATCAACTCTATCACAACGAAAAAGGTCAACGTTTCACCAATGCGACTGCGCGATCTCAACTGGTCATTGACCATCATCCAATGGGAGGCGTTGTTGCAGACTACGATTGTGATGGAGATCTGGATCTCTACATCCTTTATCAGCATTCGACGGAGACCTCGACGGATTCCGATCCGAAGCCGTGGGTTGGTGACACGCTGTCCGGCACCGAGAATGCGTTGTGGCAGAATCAGGGTGACGGTCGTTTCGTCAATGTGACCGAAGAGTCTGGAGCCGGCGGGGGTGCCAGAAATTCGTTTGCAGCGGTCTGGCATTTTCATGATGACGACCATTTCCCGGATCTTTACGTCGCGAACGACTTCGGGAAAAACATTCACTTGAGAAACCGCGGCGATGGGACGTTCGAAGACATCTCGGAAGCCACAGGGACGGCTGATTTCTCAACAAGCATGGGAGTCGCGGCCGGCGACATCGACAACGACGGCCACACGGAAATCTACGTTGCAAATATGTATTCGAAGATGGGCCGGCGAATCATCGCGCACGTTTCCGACGACGATTACCCGAACGGCGTGTATGAGCAAATTTGTGGCTCGTGTGCCGGCAACCGGCTTTACAGCCGAGCGGCAAATTCGGATATCTATACAGAGCAAAGCGAGTCGCTCGGTATCAACGCCGTCGGCTGGGCGTACGCTCCAACGTTTGTGGATCTGGATGGCGACGGGTGGCTCGACATCTATGCGTCGACGGGATTCATGAGTTTTGATCGTCGCAAACCGGATGGATGAACGTGCTATTGGCGGGCTGTCGTGTCACAGCCTTTGGATCGTTCGCAGTCGCATGAGGTCTTGGGCAATCTCGACGCTGATGCTGGCGAGTTGTGGGTTGACAACCCCTTCCACCTCCCGGCTCTCGGCGAAAACCTGAGCGCCTATGAGCAAAACCGAGTCTTCCTGAATTTGCAGGGAACGTCATTCGTCGACGCTTCGTTTACTTCGGGAGCCAATCTCGACTCCGACTCACGGTCCGCCATCGCTGCTGATTTCAACAATGATGGTGCGCAGGATTTGTTGGTTGGCTCGGTCGGCGGCGGTTCGATTCGGCTCTTCCTGAATCGGATTCGTCAAGGCAACGCCATCGAGCTTAATTTGCTTCAACGAGGTGGAGCTGCCGCCGCGATCGGTGCTCGTGTTACCGCTTCCGTAAAAGGCCATAACGTTGTTCGAGACCTGTTCTCCGCGAATGGTTGCCTCGGTCAGCAGCCCGCTCAGATGCGCATTGGGCTTGGCGATGCTGAGCATGCCGACTCGATCACAATCCGTTGGCCAGATGGACAACTCCAGCAGCTTGCCAACGTTCCCGCCGGAAGCCGAGTGGTGGTTGTTGAAGGCGACGATTCAGTTATTGAGCCGTTGTAATCGCGCCAGACGGTTTATCCTGGCGAGTGGCGGATTACTTGTGATCCCCAACCTGCGTTTCCACGTTCCCCGGCTTCGCTGCCCGGAACGTGCTGCATATTTGCATCACCTCTCAAAACCGACAGATTGTCACCCCGCAACGCAGACTGCCTGAATTCACGAGTGGCGTGATTCTTTCAGGTCCGGACGGCATGCTGCATCTCACGAGGAATTCGTGATGTGCTGCGAACATCGTCTTCGTTGTCGTGACATTTGGATTGGAACCGGGCAGGAGATTCGTCAGTGGATCAGTTTATCGAAGGCTGTTTTTCCTGGCCGTCTTACCCCGCCACGATCCTGCTGATTCTGGTTTGTGGGTACTGGTGCCTGGTCATGCTGGGTGCCCTCGACATGGAAGTGCTCGACTTTGACCTGGACGTCGATCTCGATGCGGACTTCGACTCTTCGATTCTTCAGGTGGGCTTCATCCCTCTGAAGTGGCTGAACATCGGCAGCGTGCCGACGATGCTGTGGGTGAGCGTTTTTGCGTTAACGGGATGGATGGCTTCGCGGCTGATGAACAGTCCGGCGGCTCATCCGAATCTTGAACTGGCGAACGACGGACTGGCGATTCTTCGAGACACGGGAATCGCGATCTTCCTTACGAAATGTTTGACACAACCTTTGCGAGGCCGCTTCGATCCCAAAGAAGTGAACCTGGCCAAGGACCTGATCGGTGGAAGCTGCAAGGTCACCACCAGCGAAGTAACTGAATCATTCGGCGAGGCGGAGTACTCGACCGACGGAGCACCTCTCAAGCTGCGAGTTCGAGCTGAGGTATCAGACCTCACTCGTGGCGACGAAGCGGTGATTGTCGGTTTTCAACGGGAACTGAATGTTTATCTGATCAAGCGGGCTGAAAAAGGAGCGGAACATGCTAAGTGACGTTTTCGGAATGGACACAGAGCAACTGATGGTCTTCGTCTTCGGAGGTCTGGCTCTGTTGGTGTTGTTTGCCGGTTTCATCACGGCGTTCTCGAAGTTCTACCGCAAGCCGGGACCGGAAGAAGCCATCGTCCGAACTGGCGTCGGCGGACTGGCAACGATCACGGGGCGCGGCATGATTGTCGTGCCACTGATCCAGGAAGCGCATCTGATGGATCTGTCCGTCAAACGCGTTCTGATCGCCAGAGACGGCGAGGACGGGCTGATCTGCCAGGACAATATGCGGGCGGATATCAAAGTCACGTTCTTTATCCGCGTGAATAATCAGCCCGAGGACATCAAGACAGTCGCTGAAACCATCGGACCTCGTCGTGCATCCGAGCAGGACAAACTCGAAGAACTCTTCGAAGCGAAGTTCTCTGAAGCGCTGAAGACAGTCGGTAAGAACTTTGAGTTCGTGAAGCTCTACACGGAGCGGGACCAGTTCAAAGAGCAGATTCTTCGAGTTATCGGAACGGACCTCAATGGTTACGTTCTCGACGACTGCGCGATCGACTACCTGGAACAGACTCCGCTGGAACGACTCAACCCGAACAACATTCTTGACGCCGAAGGCATCAAGAAGATCACTCAGTTAACGGCTCTCGAAAAGGTCCAGGAGAACCAGTTCACGCGTGAAAAGGAAAAGACACTCAAGAAGCAGGATGTCGAAGCTCAGGAAGCGATCCTGGAACTCGAAAAGCAGCGGGTCGAAGCCGTCGAAAAACAGAAACGCGAAATCGCCACGATCACTTCGCGAGAACAGGCCGAAGCTGCGAAGGTCCAGGAAGAAGAGCACCTGAAGGCAGAAACCGCACGCATTCGCGCTGCTGAGGACATCGCTGTTCAGGAGCAGAACAAGGAACGTCAGGTTCTGGTCGCTCAACGCGGCAAGGAACGCACCGACGGAGTCGAGCAGGAGCGAGTTACCCGTGACCGCGAACTCGAAATAACCGAACGTGAACGTGTCGTCGGCCTGGCCTCGATCGAAAAAGAGAAGGCGATCGAGATTGAAAAGAAGAATATCCAGGAAGTTATTCGCGAACGCGTCGCGGTCGAGCGAGCCGTCGTGGAAGAGCAGGAACGCATCAAGAATACCGAAGCGTTTATGGGCGCAGATCGAGAAAAGACAGTCGCCATTACGCACGCGGAGAAAGACGCTCAGGAGTTGCTCGTCAAGCAGGTCAAAGCTGCAGAAGCATCCAAGGCGGCGGCAGACCTGACGGCCGAACAGGTTGTCGTCGAAGCCGAAGCCCGACGTGCGTCTGCTGAAAAGGATACGCAAGCCACGAAAATGCTGGCCGAAGCGAAAGCGGCCGATCATGCCGCCATCGGACTCGCAGATGCTGAAGTCATGGTCGCCAAAGCCGACGCGAGCGAGCGAACCGGCACGGCGGAAGCCAACGTGCTGCAGAAGAAAGCCGTCGCCGAAGCAAAAGGTCAGGAAGCCAAAGCCATCGGCATCGAGAAGGAAGGCGCTGCGGAAGCGGCGGTCATGCAGCTTAAGTTCACCTCAGAAGCCAACGGCATTCAGGAGAAAGCCGAAGCCATGAAGCTGTTCGACGGCGTCGGCAGAGAGCACGAAGAATTCAAACTGCGTCTGAACAAGGACAAGGAAATCGAAATCGCCGCGATTCACACGCAGAAAGATATTGCGGAAGCTCAGGCAGGAATCGTTGGAGAGGCTTTGAAGACGGCTCGGATCGATATCGTTGGCGGCGAGTCAACATTCTTCGATCAGATCGTAGGCTCCATCAAAGCCGGCAAGGCAGTCGACCGGTTTGTTCACAACAGCGAAACCGTGACCGACATCAAGCAGACGTTCTTCAATGGCGACCCGGAATACTTCAAGAACAAACTGGCCGGGTTCGTCACGCAGTTCAACATGAGCTTTGACGACGTGAAGGACCTGTCCGTCACCGCTCTGATCGGCAAGCTGCTGACGATGGCGGATGGCGACGAGGCTCGTTCCGAGCTGACACGCATGCTTGATACCGTTACCGGAACCTCGCTCGCGACTCGTAAGATCGCGTCGCTGGCCGGTGGTTCATCCGAAGGAACCGACGCGTAAGTGACAGTCGGCATGGAAGCGGCGCGGCCGCCAGGCTGCGCCGCTCCAGCCATTCCAATGAGGAGTCGACGCCGCACTCACGTCATAACGGGATACTTCGACGATGTCTGAAGAACAACCTGACAGCTCTGCCGAGAGCACAGAACAGTCGGTTGGACTCGAAAGCAGCACGTACGAGATCATTCGGAATCGACTGGTCAATTGCGGAAAAGAACTGCGTTCGCGTCTCGACCAACTGAACGATGCCCGCAAGGATGTTTTCGGGTCCATCGATACGGCTTTGCTGACGACCGAGCGGATTACCACCGACCATAACTGCGTCGCGCGGGATCTGCTGGCGATCGGTAACCGGATCCTGCTTGGCTATAACGTCCACTTCGGCCTGAAATCAGTAACCGATCTGCAGGATGTCTTCGCGGTCTATCGGCATGACGAGCAGACGTTTCATGCTGAACCGCTCGACCTCATCCACGACGAAGCCTTTGAGAAAGACTTCCAGGACCTTTTCAAGTACTACAAGAACGCTTTCTTTGCCAAGTTCGCCGTCCGCGGCCCGCACCTTTACATGGTGTTTCGAGTTGGCAAGAGCGTCGGCGAAATCAAGACATTCAAGTGGGTGATCGAGGGGCAGGATTCGCTTCGCTACGTCGACAACCGCAGTGATCATGCATTCAAATTTCCGCCGCAGCACGGCTTCGAGTGGAAACGCACGCACCGCGAGCTGCATCAGTCCGGCCAGCACCCGCACATCTCGATCGAAGATCGCGTCTTCGTTGAAACTGTCGGCGGCGACCTGACGATCAAAGTCGAGAACAGCACTGACACCGGCGAGGGCATCTACGCCGAAGATGTCGACAACAAAGATCAGACGCTCGACGACGCGGAGATCTACTACGCCATCGTCGGCAACATCATCCTGATGAAGATTCGCCCGTACCAGGAGAAAGACTTCCGGTACATCGTCTTCAACGAAAAATTGCAGCAGGCTCGGCGGCTGGATTCGATCAAGGATGCCTGTGTGCTACTGCCCGATGATCACGGGCTGATTTTTTCGAACGGCTACTACCTGCAGACCGGCGAACACAAGACGTTCGAAAACAATCTGCAGGACATGCTTTTTGAACGTGTCGTCACCGCGCCGAACGGCGAAGACTATCTCTACGTTTTCTACAACCGCGAATCTGGAACGTACGTGCTGCTTCCGTACAACTTGATCCGCCAACAGGTTGACACACCAATTATTTGCAGCGGCCTTGCCCTGTTCGAAGCCGGCGAGTTGCTTTGTTTCAAGTCTCAGGACGATCCGCAGAAACACCACGCCATCCAGATCTGGCAGACGCCTTACGTCGGCGAAGACTTTGTCCCGCACACTCAGGATGGTTCGTTCCTCGGCAAGATCGGGAACAAGGACATCGTCCGCGGCATGGCGGACTGCCACGAAGTTCTGAACCTGATCCATCGTGACGATTCTTACGCCGGGCTCTACCTCGATCTCGTGAAACTTTCCGGCGACACGATCGATTCGTATTTCTGGATCAATCGCGAAGACACATTCAACCTTGCCGAAGTTCTTGGCGACGTCAAAGCGGCGGCGACCGCGGCCCTCGACGAGTTCGACAAGGTCGTCCGCGTCCGGCAGAACACGACGGAGCAGACGCACCAGACGCAGACTCGCACCAAAGAGATCCTGATCCAGATTCGGCAACGCCGATTCGACCACATCGAGGACTTTGTCGCCTCGCTCGGCGACCTTCGCGGAGTTCGCGGGAACATCATCTCCTTGCGGGATCTGAGGTACGTTGATCTCGAACTAGCAGAAAAACTCGAAACCGAAGTCAGTGAGCAAACCGAGCGACTGTCGAGGAAGTGCGTCGAGTTTCTGCTGCGTCCGGAATCGCTCCAGCCTTACGACCAGAAGGTGCGGGACGAGCAATCACAGATTGACGCGCTGACCAAAGTCACCGACGCGAAGCAGCTCGAAGAAGACATCGCGAAGAGTGCCAGCGAACTGGAAATGCTGATCGAGATTGTCAGCAATCTGAAGATCGACGACGCAACTCACCGCACGACGATCATCGACAATATCTCCGCGATCTTTTCAACGGTCAATCAGGCTCGTGCCGTTCTTAAGAAAAAGATCAAAGAGCTGGCATCGGTCGAGGGTGTCGCCGAATTCAACTCGCAGATGAAGCTGACGAATCAGGCGGTCGTCAACTATCTCGACATCTGCGACACGCCGGAAAAGTGCGAAGAGTTTCTGACGAAGGTCATGATCCAACTCGAAGAACTCGAAGGCCGGTTCGCCGAATTCGACGAGTTCATCCTGCAGCTGACGGAAAAACGCGAAGAAGTCTACAACGCGTTCGAGTCACGAAAGCTCGCACTGGTCGAGTCTCGCAATAAGCGTGCGAACTCGCTGATGAGTGCTGCGGAACGTGTCCTGAAGGGGATTCAGACTCGCGTTGCCAGCTTCGAAACGATCAACAACATCAACGGCTACTTTGCGTCGGACCTGATGATTGAAAAGGTCCGCGACATCGTCGAGCAGCTGCGCGACCTGGACGACAGCGTCAAGGTCGACGACATCCAGAGCCGGCTGAAGACGATTCGTGAAGACGCCGTGCGGCAACTCAAAGACCGCAGCGAGTTGTTCGTCGAAGGCGAGAATACGATCCGACTGGGCTCGCACTTGTTCTCGGTGAATGTGCAGGCTCTCGACCTGACGACCGTAACGCGTGACGGCGAAATGTGCCTGCACCTGACCGGGACGAACTTCTTCGAGCCGATCGCAGACGAGCGACTTTTGTCGATGGACGATGTCTCGACGCAAGAAGTGCCGTCGGAGAATCGCGACGTCTACCGCGGCGAGTACCTGGCGTATCAGATGCTGCGTTCTCTCGGCGTTGAGGATGTGCCAACGGCTGAAGAACTTCTGATGTTCACCGACGAGGAGCGGCTTGCTTTCGTCCAGAAATTTATGGGGCCGCGATACAGCGAGTCGTACACCAAGGGCGTTCACGATGCCGACGCGGCGAACATGCTGACGTCGCTGGTCCGAATGCAGCAGAAGATCGGCCTGCTGAAATTCCACACGCGAGCAAGGTCACTGGCGAGCCTCTACTGGTACTCCTTCGGCGACAAGAAATCAAAGACGTTGATGACCGCTCGCCTCGCCGGAGTCGGAGCCATCTTCCGAGTGTTCAACGATGTCGAAGGGAAGGCTGACTACATCTCAGAGATCAGCTCATGGCTGACCGGGTTTGTCGACGAGTCGAAACTCTTCAGCGAGGAATACGTTAGCGAAGCGGCCGAGTACCTGTTTGCTGAGCTGACGACTGGTGGTCAGTTCGCCGTCGGTGCCGTTGCTCATCGTTTTGCCGAGGAGTTTCGAACTCATCTGAAACGAAACGATTTCGACAAAGCATTCGGAGAGTCCGTCGCCGCGGTGCATCGCGACGCGGCCAGTTGTTTTGTCCTGCTGCGAAACTGGGTGCAGGCGTTCGTGGCGACACAGGACGACTCGAAGCTGACCGACTACGTCGACGAAATCGCTGTGATTCTGATGCCGGGCAAGCCGGACGGGAAACACTTCATCGACGGACAGGTGGATGAAGAACTGCCGGGAATTGTCGGCAGCCATCCCGTGATCGACGGTGGAAGCTACCACTTAAACTACAATCGGTTCACGCACCGGCTCGACCATTTCAGTCGGGTGATCGTTCCCCGATTCAATGAATACGTGGCGTTGAAACGGGACATCGTCGAATCGCATCGCGAAGACATGCGGCTCGACGAATTTCGTCCGCGCGTGCTGACGTCGTTCGTGCGAAACCGGCTGCTGAACGAGGTCTATCTGCCGATGATTGGAGACAATCTGGCGAAGCAGATCGGCTCCGCCGGCGAAGGGAAACGCACCGACCTGATGGGTCTGCTGCTGCTGGTTTCGCCGCCCGGTTACGGTAAGACGACACTGATGGAGTACATCGCGAACCGGCTCGGGCTGATCTTTATGAAAATCAACGGTCCGGCACTGGGTCACAACGTCACTTCGCTCGACCCGACCGAAACGACGAACGCTGGTGCTCGCGAAGAAGTCGAGAAACTGAATCTCGCCCTCGAAATGGGCGATAACGTGATGATCTACCTGGACGATATTCAGCACACGAACCCCGAGTTCCTGCAGAAGTTCATCTCGTTGTGCGACGCTCAGCGAAAGATCGAAGGCGTTTACAAAGGCCGATCTCGAACATACGACCTGCGCGGCCGAAAGGTCGCCGTCGTCATGGCCGGCAACCCGTACACCGAAAGCGGCGAGAAATTTCAGATTCCCGACATGCTCTCCAACCGGGCCGACATCTATAACCTCGGGGAAATCATCGGCGATACCAGCGACGCGTTTGAGATGAGTTACCTGGAAAACTCGCTGACCTCGAATCCGGTCCTCAGCAAACTCGCCAGCCGCAGCCAGAAAGATGTCTATGCGATCATCGCGATGGCCAACAACGAGCCGCGCGACGGGATCGAACTGGAAGGCAACTACTCGCTGGAAGAAATCAACGAACTCGTCAGCACGATGCAGAAGCTGATGCGGGTTCG
>JBLFXD010000054.1:0-15597 GCA_047611045.1 Planctomycetaceae bacterium
CGCAGGGACGGGCGGAGTGACGTCGCCCATCGTGGCAAAACATTCTTCGAAGTCCGGTTTATAGACGTCGCCAATCAGAATGTCGGTGACGTGTGACCGGAACTCGGGGTGCATCTTCAAAAATCGACCGAAGCTGAAATTCGGATTGTAGAACGCGTAGACGAGCTTGCGGAAAACATCGACGCCGCGAGCGTGTTCGCCGAGCCAGCTTCCAAGCTGCTCGGCGGAGAAGTCGTTCTTCTCGAAGGCACCGTGAATGGCGTCGGCGGCAAACTCGCCTGACTTCAACGCTAGAAATACACCGCTTGAATAAACCGGGTCGATAAATCCGTAAGCGTCGCCGACGAGCGTCCAGCCGGGCCCGGCTCCCTGGCGAGCGTAGTACGTGTAGTCTTTGGTGGTCATGTAGTCGCGGACTCGCGTCGCGGACTCGAGTCGTTCGACCATCGCCGGGCAACGTTCGAGTTCTCGATTGAACGACTCTTCGGCGGTCGAGCCTCCGGCAAACAGGACGTCCATGTCTGCGGTGCAGCCGATGCTGGCCACGTTGCCGGGCAGCGGGATAAACCAGAACCATGATTGCTTACCGGCCGTCTGCATGATCAGCGTCGCGCCTTCGTCCCTGCCGTTGTCACGACGAGCGTTTTCGAAGTACGACCAGACCGTGCCTTTCTTCAGTGCCGGGTCGGTGTCTTTCAGGCCGAGCCGAGATGCCAGAAACGCGGACTGTCCGGTCGCGTCGACCAGAACTTTGCACGCGATGTCTTTCTCGACACGTTCGCCGTTTGGGCCTGCGACTTTGACTCGGACACCCGTTGCCCGATCACCATCGAAGTGTGCGTCTATTACCTGGGCCTTCGCGTGGACGGTCGCTCCAAGTTCCGTCGCCCGGTCGAGCAGCATCTGGTCGAAAGTGTCACGCCACACCTGCCAGGTTTGAGAACTTTCGCAGTCTTTATACTGGTCGAAGTAAAAGGGAGCCGACGGTTTCACGCCTTCGCTGAAAAACTGGACGCTGTACTTCCTCGGGTAGGCACTTTTCTGCAGCCGCTCGACGAGGCCCAGTCGCTTGAGCGTCCAGTACGTTTCAGGGATGAGCGACTCGCCGACGTGAAAACGCGGCACTTCTGATCGTTCAAGGATCAGCGTGCGATGACCGTGTTCGGCAGTCAGCGCACCCGTTGTCGCGCCAGCCGGGCCGCCGCCGATGACGACAACATCGTAGGATTCATCAAGAACGGGTTGTGCAGACTCAGTCATGAATCGGTTTTCTACAGAGGTGCAGATACTTCCAGCAGATCAACGGCGGGTCGGTGATTGCAGAAGATTGTGGCGAGGCGACCGTAAGTGGTCGCTCCTTCTTCCATTTGTAGATGGCTCGCCAGGCCGGGACCAGCGGTCAGTTTGACGATTGCTCCGAGATCAATGTGCCGTAAAACGTTGTGGTTAATGAGGACTCGACCGAGCGGGATTTCGCCGCTGAGAATCTGTTCTTTGACTTCCAGCGTCACGTACTGAAAGTTGAATCGAACGATTCCAAACTGCACGACGTCTTCCGTTCCGCTCTTCAGAAGAAGGATCTTCCGGCAGTACATGTCTTCGTCGAACTTCTGATCCAGCACTCGGACATCGACGCTGGTTCCGTGGTACGACTCCATCGTCACCGTCATGTGATGCTCGTGGACGAGCATCTGCTTGTACGGTTCGGGAGTCTGTGAAGACGGAATATGCTCAGCCCGGGCGACCAGTGGCTGGCCTTCGGGGAAAAGGTCGAACAGAGCTTCAAGTTCGGTAAGTGGATTCACGGTGAGATGTGCTGTCAGTGAGGAAGGCTTAGCGGGGAGAGATTACGTGTAGCGGACCTGGCGATGTTCCGGCTCGAAATATTCGGTCAGCAGGCTGTCGACCTGCAAGAGACCCTTGCGAGTCAGTCGGGCTTCGCCATCTTCAACTCGCAGGTAACCGGCTGCTGCCTGGTTGCGGAAGGCGTCTGCGAATTCGTCGAAGATATTGACGCCGAATTTCCGCTGGAAGTAGTCGCCGGAAATGTGGCCTTCCTTCAACTGGAGAATGACTTCGCGAATGAGTGCTTGATGGGCCGATGGTCGCAACGCTCGATTGACAGGAAGTTGGCCAGCTTCGACGGCCGTCTGATAGTCTTCGATCTGGTCGAGATTCTGATAGTGGACTCCCTGAAGATGCCCGAACGACGAAACGCCGGCGGCCAGCAGATCTGATCCACGAAAGAGATTATCGCGATAAACAAACTGATCGGTGTCGAGCGACCGGACCAGTTCGTTGCCGCTCGAAATTTGGTAGCCTTCTGGCAGTAGACGATTGAATGCTTCATCGACCCAGCGTCGTTTAGTCGCCCAATCGGCAACGGGCGACGCGTTGCCACTCTCTTTCATTTCTTTCGAGATGATCGTGTTGAATGGCAGTTCCATCTGGTAGACGGTGATATTGTCCGGCTCCATCTCGATGGCTTTATCGATGCAGCGATGCCAGTTCTCATCGGTCTCGCCGATCATCCCGGCAATCAAGTCGATGTTGACCTGGGGAAAACCGACCTGCCGCAGCCAGCCGTAAGCCGTTTCAATTTCCGGCGACAAATGAGCCCGGCCGTTCTCTTCGAGGATCGCATCGTCGAAATTTTCGACGCCGAGTGAAACTCGCGTGATCCCGATTTCCTTCATCGTCTTTACTTTTTCAAGGCTGAGCGTTCCGGGCTCACATTCAAACGTGACCTCTTCGGCGGTTTCCCATGAGACATGCTCGGCCAGCTTGTCGCGGAGAAAGAGCAGCTGTCGGGAACTGAGGTACGACGGCGTGCCGCCTCCGAAATACACGAATTTCAGCTCGCGATTCTGCATAGCTTCCGTCTGGCTGAGCATTTCGATTTCGCTCGCCAGACAGTCAACGTAACGTTGAATCGCCTTCGCGTTCTGATTGGTATAAACGCGGAAGTAGCAGAAGCGGCAGCGTTTTCGACAGAACGGGATGTGCAGGTAAAGACCCATCGGGACGCTGACGTCCGGTGGCGAATTCAATGCAGATTGAATCTCCGGAACGTTCTCACGAGTCCACAGCGAAAACGGCGGATAGTTCGACACGAAGTAACTGCCGACTTCTGTGGAGCTGGTTGTGTCGGTCGCCATTGGCCTTCTCTCTGCGCGTTGTTTGAATCCGGTAGGGTATGACAAGCGAAGCGCCGGCATACCACTTTATCACCAACCGCTGCAATTCGGCACGCCGGCGCTTTGCTTGACGGTGCCCTACGGTTGCGGTCGAAGCTCATGATTATCGCAGAGACACCTGGCCAAAGCCACAACACCGGAATCCGTGCTAACTATTCCACAGGATCGTTACGGAGCAATGGATTCAGGAAGCCGATGGTCGATTCGAGGATTCGCCCTCGCAGCTGGTTGGCCAGCTCGTCAGACGGAGCGTTGATCTCGGCATTGAGGTCTTCAAGATTCGCCGCACAGAACTCACAGCCGAGCCTGTCAACGTGAAACGTCACGAAGTCGTCCCAGTCTTCGGGCAACGTCCCGAGAATATACTTGCCCAGAGTTGTACGCTTGGGGCAGCTCGGTCGACCGTCGCGCCAGACCTCGGTGAGCAGGTCTGAAGACCGATCCGGCTGGTCGCTGCCGGCTTCGTTGAGACCGAGTTGTTTCGAAACTCGCTGGATAAACCGATGCTTCAACACAGCGACCGCCGTTTCTTCGAGGCCGAGTTCCTGAGCGATTTCCTGATTCTTCCAATGCGCAAAAAACAGCAGGTCGAACGTCTTGAGGTCTCGAAATCGACGGTCGGTCTTCAGTCGGTCCGTCGATGCGGTGACGGCCTGCAGCAGCGACTTCTGATCGTGGGCATGCTGCTCTTCTTTGCGAACGTACCAGCTCGCCGATTGATCGACGCTTGCAGTGGCCGGCTTCGCCGTTGAATTCACATCAGCAGTTTGCTGGGAATCGGACAGGCACAGCTGCACGCGTTGATCGCGGCCTGCTCGACGATGTGCATCGGCGATGCGGCGGCGCAACAACTGGAACAGCCAGGTTTCCAGGCTTGCCTCTCCTCGGAAAGTATTCAACGATTTCACCAGACTCAGGAATGTCTCCTGAACCGCATCTTCGGCGTCGGCATTCTGTCCAAGTCGTCGTCGCGCGAAAGCCAGCAGGCGGCCGTGAAACTGCGAGACAAGTTCTTCCCAATCCGAACTGTTGCCAGCGCGGACTCCTTCCAGAAGCTGTTGATCAATCTCGCTGAGAGAACTGAGAGAATCGTTCACTGATCGACCACATTAGAAACGGAAACAGGCCCGGATTCCGAATGAACCCGGGCCTGCATCATGATTGCCGAAATCGCTGACAGTTCAACTGCGAAGAGTCGAACTATGAAACTTCCCAACCTTTGCGGTATTCCTTGGTCAGGAATTTGTTGGCTTCGGGAGCGTTGGTCACCTTCAGTTTGGCGCCATCCCACTCCAGCGCCTTGCCGCTTCGGTAAGCGACATTGCCCAGCAGCACAGACTCGGTCAAAGCGCCCGAGTAGTCAAAGTTGCAGGTCGTTGGCGAGCCATCTTTACAAGCCTTGATCCATTCGGCGTGGTGGCCGATTGAATCCGGAATCGAAGGCGCCGGCGGTTCGAACGTTGCAAACTTCTCCTTCGGGAAGAATTTGTAACTTGAGTAATTGGCATACATCATGCCCTCGGAGCCAACGAACATGACGCCGGAACCAGGCACTCGCTCACCAGCGATCTCTTTCGGAATCTGGTCGCCGTCGTACCAGGTCAGGTCGACAGCCGGCATGTCTTCGCGAGACGGGAACTTGTATCGAACGGTCAGTCCCAGCGGACAGGTTTCCGGATGAACTTCCGGACCTTCCGCTTCGACGTTTGTCGGGTGCCGAAGTTTCAGCGCCCAGAACGGCAGGTCCATATAGTGACAGCCCATGTCGCCGAGCGTGCCTTGACCGAATGCCCACCAACGCCGCCACTGGGCAGGATGGTAACGACCTTTTGCGAAGGGGCGTTCCGCAGCTGGGCCAAGCCACAGGTCCCAGTTGAGGTTCTTCGGCGGCTCGTCGGCTTTCTCGGGAAGGTCGCCACCGCCCCAGCCTTTACCAACCCAAACGTGACATTCGGTGACGTCGCCGATCGCTCCGGACTGAATGATCTCGGTCACTCGGCGGTAGTTGTTTCCGGCGTGGATTTGCGTGCCGAGCTGTGTTGCCACGCCGGCCTTCTTTGCTTCTTCAGCGATGATCCGGGCCTCTTCGACCGTGTGAGTCAGTGGTTTTTCGCAGTAGACATGGAGTCCCTTGCGGATAGCCCGGATCGATGCAGGGGCATGGCTATGATCAGCCGTGCCGATCACGACTGCGTCAACTTTGTCAGCTTCAGCTTCGATCATCTCTCGATAGTCCGAGTACGTTCGGGCGTCTTTGAATCGTTCCTTCTGAGGGGCAAGATGTTTCGAATCGACATCGCAGAGGGCGACGATGTTTTCTCCGGCCACGCCGTCGATGTCGGCAAGTGCCCGGTTCGCCGTCCCGACGCAGGCGATTACGAGCTTCTCGTTGGCTGATCTGGATTCGGCCAGAGCTGCTCCGGTCCAGACGCCCGATGACACAGCAGCGGCACCGGCGGTGGTCGTTGTCAGAAAATCACGACGGGTGAAGTTGGAAGGTTTTGACATTGTCTTGGTTCCTTGCGGGAAAGGTAATGAGCGATTGGAAGCCGCAGGCGGGAAAGGGGACTCACCGAGTCCCCAACTGTTAACAGGCAGGCGGGCCGACGAATCAACGCCAGCGAATACGTTTGACTATAAACGACACCGCAAACCACTCTCAACCGACTGCGAGAAGTGTGACGCCAGTTTCGCTTCTCGTGTGGACAAGAGTGTTATCACGCAGCGTGGTGTTGCTTCAACTTAACCATTGGCCGTGACTGTGAACGGTCAACGCTGGCGTCAAATAGCGTCTTACTTCCGGGGTCTGATCGCAGCCGGACGAAGATCAACTCTTCGAATCTGACCGCCGGTTCCCGCGACAGCGACGGTGCCATCGACGGTGCCATCGACGGCGTTTACCGCGATCGCATAGGCCCAGCCGTCGATCGCTGCTTGAGTATCCGTGACTGTCAGATCGTTGGCATCGACGACCCGAATGTGACCGTCGACGCAGGCGGCGACGATGTGATCGCTGTCCAGCCAGGCGATGCTGAGCGGTTCAGAATTAAGCCGCACGTATCGGACCATTCGGCCAATGGTCGGCTGCCAGAAGCGGATCGTGCGGTCTCCCGACGCCGACGCGATCATTGGTAAACCTCCCTCGGATGGACGCAGAGCAAGGTCGTGCACAACTTTCGTATGCTGATTCAAACTTCGAATCACTTCTCCCTTCTGCAGATCCCAGACTCGAAGAGATTGATCATCGCCGGCGCTCACCAGGATTCGCTCACCGTTTAGCAGGCACAGTGCAGACACACTTCGCGAATGACCGTTGAGCGTCTGAAGGCTCCCTTCATCCTGCGACGGAGAGGCTTGAGTTGAACCGGCGAGACCAGTCTCTCGGATTCTGATTGACCGATCGAATCCGGCAGACGCGAGCCGTGCTTCCGATAGCCAGACAACCGCGCGGACGGAGTCCGTATGTTCGGCCAATGTCGAAACGTGCTCGCCATCCGGCCAGGAGAATATCTCGACACTGCCGCCTTCAGACGGGTTGCCGCCTCCGACTGCCAACAGCTCTGCGGCCGGAAAGAATGCCAGACAGTGCAGGTTGGACGCGGAGCACTTGATCGTTCGTTGTCGCCTCAGGTCCGGCCAACTGTAGACCATTAACCCGGCCTGGCTGGCTGCGATGACGGAATCTCCATCAGGTGTGAAAGCAAGTGCCGTGATCGGCGGTTCGCTGGCGATCACGCTTGCCCCGGTCATCACGAGGCAAAATAATGTCATTCGACAAGAAAGTTTCATCGTTCAAATCCCTCCTACCGTCGGGCTGCTTCATCACGACATCCCTATTGTCGTGCGAAGAAATGATTGCACAATCAGATCGTCAGCGTCGCCCGCGCCGCCAGCCTCACCACACACACTCGTGTCGGTCGTCACGTCGCGAACACTTGTCGAAATGTCGCGAGCAGATCAAGAAACGGTTCTGGACACCCGATGCTTGGCTGCCAGTTGTCGCGGGTAGTCGATGACTTTCCTGGCAATCCGATGAAGTTTGGCGAATGTGGCTTTTAGAATGCGATTTGCATAGTCTGGTGTTCGCCGCAAGCCACTTGTCATTTCACAATGGCCACAAGGTGACTCACGTTTCTTACACGAAGACTTGGGGATCAGCTTGAATGTCGGTCGAACGCCGCTCTGATAGGCTCCAGGTGCGATGCCCAAACTGTCGCAAATCCTGTGACGTGACCGCCGAGAATTCGACCGGCGAGATTCGCTGTGCTTCATGCGGGCAAAGTTTCAGCCGGGCACTCCAAGAGACCAGGAATTACATGCCGCACGGTCGGCTCCAGGTACGGTGCCCGAACTGTCACGAATCCTGTGAGTTGACTGGGGCTGATTCGACGTGTGAGATACGCTGTGATTCCTGCGCGACACGTTTCAGCCTGGCACCGGAGGCGACCAAGAGCTACGTACCCCGTCAGGAAATGATCGGACAGTTTGAGCTGCTCGATCATTTAGGATCTGGCGCGTTCGGAAATGTGTGGCGTGCAAAGGACACAATTCTGGATCGCCAGGTAGCGCTAAAAGTTGCTCGCTCGGACCGCTTCGATCGCTCGGACGCAGATGTCTTTTTTCGCGAGGCCCGAGCAGCCGCGCAGTTGAAGCATCCGAATATTGTCAGCGTGCATGAAGTAGGTCGCGACGGAGAGCAGTTATTCATCGTCAGCGATCTGATCAACGGCGCGGACCTGAGCGATCATCTCTTGAACCAGCGTTTTTCGGCACGCGAAGCCGCGGGACTCTGCGCGAAGATTGCTGACGGTCTGCATCACGCCCACGAGTCGGGTGTCGTGCATCGTGATCTAAAACCACAGAATATCATTCTTGACATGGCAGGTATTCCGCATATCGCCGACTTTGGACAGGCCAAACGTGAAACGGGAGAGATGACGATCACTCTCGACGGGAGCATGCTTGGGACTCCGTCGTACATGTCGCCAGAGCAGGCAAAAGGCGAATCGCACCAGTCTGACCGTCGGACAGACATCTACTCGTTGGGTGTGATTCTATTTCTGATGCTCACGGGCGAATTACCGTTCCGCGGTACCTACAGATTGCTTTTGGTTCAGATTATCAACGACCCTCCGCCAGCACTTCGACGACTGGAAAGCGGGATTTCTCGGGACCTGGAAACGATCTGCCTGAAGTGTCTCGAAAAACGCCCGGAACACCGTTACCAAACTGCTGCAGAGCTCGCCGACGATCTCGGACGTTGGCTCGAGAAGAAACCGATTCTCGCTTCTCCGCCGGGTTTGATTGGGCAGATGGTTCGTTGGAGTCAGCGCAAGCCCGCTCTAGCTGTCTTGACGGCAGCTCTAATAATCGTCACTGCGATTGGCTGTGCCGCTTTCGCGTGGCAGTACCAAGTGGCCGTCCGTGCTAACCGCGAACTAATGGTTACACAGGTCCACGGTCTGAGAACTGCCAGTCCGGAGGAAGCACGGATCCTCCTGGAAAATATATCCAGATTTGCTGACCAGGTCCTCCCCGAGTTGCGAGCTTCGCGGTCATCACTGGAGCTCACAGAAAGTCAGCGAACTCGCTTTGCTATCGCACTTCTGCCGTTTGAATCAGGAGAAATCGACTATCTCTTCGACCGCCTGCCAGACGTTAACGTCGACGAGGTTGCACTGATTCGCGAAGCAATCGAGCCGCAAGCGGAAAGCCTGACACTTCAGCTTTGGGAGTCAATAACAGCGAATGACATCAGGACGTCAGCTCAGTTGCGGTTAGCCACAGCGCTTGCGGTGTTTGAGCCGGGATCCGAACGCTGGGCGACAATCGCCAATGATGTCGTCGCCGCGTTGACTGCGCTCGACGAGGCAGAGGCTCGTAAGTGGGTGCAGTTACTTTCGCCGGCACGGAAATGGCTGCTCTCGGAATTTAAGTCCCTCTTCGAGGACGGCAGCAATCAATCAAGTCGAATCATTGCAGCCGATGCACTGACCCATTTTCTTGATGATGACCCCGATCGACTCGTCGAGCTCCTGAGACATTCTGACATCCGGCAGTTGCACGTCGTCATTGCTGCGTTGCAGCGGCACGCTCCAAGCGTTCTCGACAAAATTGAATCGCTTGCTCAACTTCGACCAAACCTCTCAAATGAAGATGTAAACGTAATCTGCAATGCCACTGTTACGTTAGCTCAGATGGATCGACTTGATGTGCTTTGGAGTCTGCTTGAGGCCGATATTCCGCCAGACGTTCGCGTCCTGTTAATCCACCGACTTGCACCGTGTGGCGTCGCTCCCGAATTCCTCGCTCAGAAACTGATGGAACAGACGTCTCCAGCCGTGCGGCGAGGCGTGTTGCTGGCACTCGGCGAGTACGAATCGTTTCAGACGACGTCTCGATTCCGAGAGTCTGTCGCCAGACACGTCGCAGAAATCCATGAAGATGATCCGGATTCAGGTGTCCATTCGGCCGCCGAATGGCTACTCCGTAAATGGATGATCAGTCGAGATACTCCCAGGCAGCAGCGCGAAATCGAGGATGGTAAGAACTGGTTCATAGATCGGTTCGGACAAACGATGCTCGTGGTGCGTGGCCCGGTAACGTTCGATTTAGGCTCCTCTCCAGGCGACCCTCCGTATGTGAAAGTTGAGCCCCGGCAGGAAATTCAGATCCCCTATTCGTTCGCGGTGGCAACAACAGAGATCACGCGTCAACAATTCGAGAGGTTCTCCGAATCCAACCACGATGTGACCGCTGGGCCTGACTTGGCCTGTCCAATGAACAATCTAACATTCAATCAACTTGTCGCTTACTGCCGTTGGCTGAGCTTAAAGGACGGACTGACGGAGGACGACATGTGCTTTCCTCCCGTCAACGTCAATGCAAAAGAAAAGGCGATCCCCTACGAAGACTTTCTCAGTCGATCGGGTTACCGGCCACCAACCGATTCGGAATGGCTATATATCTGCCGCGCTGAAAGTCCCACCGCTATGTTTATGGGAAATTCCGCATCAATGCTGAAAAAGTATGCGTGGTTCAGAACGCATGCGGAACGACGAACCTGGCCAGTCGGCACGCTGAAGCCGAATGCGTTCGGGCTATTCGATGTTTTCGGCAACGTGGAAGAAATTGTCGTTCTCCCGCTGGCGGTGCCGCCCGATACGAATCAGTCTCAGGTAATGGCCGTGCGAGGTGGATCGTATCTCTATGATTATCGACAAATCGTGTGGAGATCCAAGAACCAGGTTTTTTCGCACAGCAGTCTTTCAACTCAAGGTGCCAGGATTGTTCGCACGTTGCCTGCGAGGTAGGCGGTCCGGCGAGAAGATTTCCGGTTCATCCTGTAAGTTTGCTGTTGATTGTCGATATGCCTGGCCGGGTGGCCGAGACGAATCAGGGACCGGCTGCGTGTCGTGTTGACCACTATGCGAGACGGTTAGTCGGTAAGCTCGCTGGCGAGTTTGGCACCATGCTTCTTCAGCAGTTCGACGACGTCCGGACGCGATGCCTTGATCCGTTCGAGGTCCACCTCAAGCTGCAGGTTGCTGGCGATGTATTTGTAGAAACCTTCCAACGCCGGTCCCCACGGCCGCGACACAGCATTCAATGCGGTGTTTCCCACGTTGTTGATCGCGTTGACTGACGCTCCACCTTCAAGCAGGGCCTTCACGATTTCGGGGTGCCCGAAAAACGCGGCGATGGTCAGGGGTTGCGATCCGGATCCGTCTTGCGAGACCAGCGTCATGTCGGCGCCTTGTTTGATCAATACCTTTACAGCCTCTGCCTGACCAAAGACGCAGGCCGCTAATAAAGGCGTGCCTTGTCCGACCGGGTTCCGGCCATCGATGTCGGTGCCTGCCGCAAAGTGATTCTTCAACGATTCGACGTCATTCGACATCGCCGCCGACCAGATGTCTTTGTCGACGGATGAAGGCTTAGCGTCGACGCTGGCGTACCAGCCAATCATCATCTCTTCCCAGCTCTGATCTCCCCATCGCACGGATTTCGTCGGATCAGGATTCGCGGGGTTGTGGATCGAGTTGTCGAAGTGGGCGACGCATTCAAGCTTCGTTCCTGCCGGCATCGCAAGCGGCTTGCTGAAGCGATATCGATGCTGCCAGTTGAAATCGTAATTCGGAACGCTGAGCAGAATTTCGCTGCGGCCATCAGGATACTTCGCGGTGTACTTGAAATCCCGGCCCCGCAGATGCATGTGCGGCATCAGTGAAAGCAACTCAGCGTCTTTGGCGAACGTCGCTTCCGAGACAACTCGATGCTTCTCCGCGCCGGGAGGAATGTTGAAGCTAAAGTTGAACGCCCCGCCGCCTCGGCTTTGTCGTTCCGGCTTTTCTTTGCACAGGTAGATGCCGACCTCGGAGCGATCCTTCTCGACCTTGCCGGTCGGCGTGTAGTGAAGCTGCCAGACAAGTTCCGCTCCCGCTGGAACTTTGAAGCCGACGCCTGGCGGCAACACCTTTGGCTCTTCACCCGGAGCGAACCCGCCGACTGACGGAAGTCCCTGCTTTCGTTTCTCGCCTTTCGCACGAACGAAAACAATAATGTGGTGCACTGCGTTCCAGTTTCCGGGTCGAGCTTCCGAAGCCTGCACCCAGACGTCCTCTTTGAAATTGGTCGGCGTCACGAAATACTGATACTCGACCGCGCCCGTTGCCTGCACGGTATATTCAACCGGCATTTTCAAGACGAGGTCAGGCTCGCCCATCTGCCAGCCGTCGGCGTACTGTTTCGGCTCGGGCAGTTCTTTGGGATCTCCCATCGGCATTCCGCCATCGATCCACGAAATCAGCGTGTCGATATCTTCGTCGCTCATCCGCAGATCATTCTCGAAGTGACCATACCGAGGGTCTGCGCTCCACGGAGGCATGCGGCGTTCGACCACCGTCTCGCGAATCATCCCCGCCCAGTTGCGAGCATCCTCGTACTTCAGCAACGAAAACGGAGCGGCTGTGCCGGAGTGATGACAGTCGGCGCAGTTATTCTGCAGGATTCGCGAGACATGTTTCGCGAAGGTGATCTCGCCTCTGCCTGCCAGACGATCCTTACGAGTGATGATGCAGCCGGCCGGCTCAGTTTCAGCGACCGAAACTTCATCGCCAGCAACCAGCTCTTTGATCGCCTCCTCAAGATCTGTGCGCCGAGCGGTCGCTCGCTTGTAGGTGTAGCCAAACCGGTCGTCGATGCGGCCGACGTAGCGAATGTTTCGACGACGATCGAGCACGAAGGCTTCCGGAGTCCGACGTGCTCCGAAAATATCCGCGACAACTTGCCGGTCATCAACAAGCACCGGAAACCCGACACTGAATTCCTTCACGTGTTTCGCGACGGCCTCGGCGTTGTCAGAAAGGTTCGAATTGATCGCGACAACCTGCACGCCCTCGTCACGATACTTCGTTTGCAGCTCATTCAGCACCGGAACGTACGCATTGCCGATCGGGCACTGAGTCCCCAGAAAAACAACGACGACATGCCTCGCCTCGTTGAAGTCTGAAAATGCTGTAGGCTTCCCAGCAGAATCCGGCAACACAAAATCCGGAATCCGCCGCCCGAGCACAGCATCTGCCGCCTTTAGTTTCGCAACTGACGCGGCGTCAGACTCAGACTTCAACGCCGCATGCAAAGAACCCGACTGACCAAACGCTAATATCAGAATCGCAATCAGCAGGACCGTCATACGGGCTAGAACGCTAAACCTGACGTTGACACCCATTCCCAAACTCTCCATGAAACCTGATCGGCATTCGCTGAGTTTCGACCCAGCTTATCCAATCTGCATTTGCTGAATTTCGAGCCAGCTTACTTACTTAGGAACCGCGAGGCATTCGATTGCCAGATTCCAGACCAGGCTCAGAATCAGTTACTTTAGGTGGTGATACGTCATAAATCACCATTCGTACCAGGGTTGTCACCAGTCCCGATCTGGAGCGTCTACAACGGCGGGATCAACTTCCTTACCGGCCGCACGCAGGTCTCCGTTGTGCGTGGTGACTTCGGTTGAGTCAAAGTGCTTGTAGAGGGAACGGCGAATTTGCGGCTGACGCTCAAGCCTCGCAGAGTGCAACGCCCTCTCAGATTCCCCGTTCGAGTTTTCGATGAGGGTCAGCGTGGAACCTCAGGAAACCGTCGGGCATCGGCGAAATCTGCTGCGTCTTCTCTTTTCCCAGCTTCTCATTCAGAAACGCTTCCAGCTTGCGCCTCTGGCCACTGAATCTTGGAATCGCCAATAAAGTCTGATAAGCAGAGATGACGTCAGCAGGAAACAGCGATGCCTCGCTGGGGGTGACCGGCTGAATAAGCCGCTGCGTCGGAATTGCCAATCGACAGAAGAAACCGAGCATTGATGTCAGCAGCAATGCGGCGAGTACGGTGTGGTGTGTGCTCGTCACTCGATGCAGAAAAATCCTCAGTGTGGAAACGACGGCCAGAGCGAGTCCGTAAACAACGAGCAGTGGCAGTGTCACGAATTCGTGCCGACTGGCCAGCCACGCAATCGCCAACGCACCGGCGATGAACCCGGTCACGTGAAAATCGACATCCTTGCCGGCCCGCAGAAGCGCGGCAGTAGTTGCAAATGACACGGCAAGAAGGAGCCAGCGATCCGTTACCCAGAACAGTAGAATCTGCACCTGACCAGACAGCAGCGAGGACCACTCAAGATACTCCATCGGACCTTGAACAAGCAGCAGCCATGACCAGAAAACGCATCCCGACACCACGATCGGTGGCATGATTCGAATGGAACTCCGGCGCGACGCACGGAAAAGAACACTGGCTCGACATCCCGCGGCGACAACAAAAATTCCGGCCAGCGTCAGCCCCCGCATCCCGAAAGTGACGGACCCCATCCACCAGTAATACCAGCAGCCCTGCACGTAACAATTCGCGATAATGGCGACCGCGGCCAGCCCCCAGACAAATGCTTCCCTGGCGTTCCCGAGCCTCATCGCGTGGACACAGAGTCCCACCAGAACGATGAATCCAATGCCCATCAAAGGGTGTGTTGGGAGCAGCCCCTTGAAAGTGTCGCACAGGACATTCCAGAGGTAAGGGCACGACGGATCGAGGCTCTGGAAACCGGCACCCGAGAATGAGTACGGCGAAACTCGCCAGTCGCCTGTCATCCAGTTATGAACGATCCCGACCTGAGTCACGGCGAGAATCAGTGGGACGGCAATCGTGGCGGCTGCCAGTAAGCACGAGCGTCTTCCGCGACGCGTCGCGATGACAAATGCAGGGATCAATACCGGCCATGCGTAGACGCCCGAATAAGGACGGAACATGACCAGGATCGACGTCATCAGGCTGACAAGTGGCAGGTTCACCGGCTGGCCGCGTAAGAGAATGATGGCTTGCCGAAACAGTATTCCCGCCGGAAGAAGGCTGTAGGTCTCCGACGAAACGGCGCAGCAATAGTAGCCAATCGGTGTCGCAACTAATGCGACAAGGCACCCCGTAATCGCGGTCGCTCCATCGGAAAGGTCTTTCAGGCCTGAATAAAAGTTGATCCAGAAAACGACAATACAGACGATGCCGGCTACCAGCCCCGCTTCGCTCTCGATGGCTGCAAAGCGGGACACCCACATGAACGGAGCGATCAGCAGCCCCGGTCCGGCCGACAAGCGATACAACGGGATGCTCATGTCCGGCGGCGTGCCGAGCCAGTGGATATTTCCGTCGCACGCTGCTGATGCCCAGAACCAGTACCCGGCGTGGTCCGGGCCTTTGAAACCGGTCATGCAGCACATGGCGACGAGAATCACCAGCAAAGCGATGGGGCCAGGTAAAACTAACTTTCTGATGTCAGGCATGCAGGATTCAGCTCGGGTGCGAACACTTTTCGGCGGTAGTCGGCCTCAGTCTGGGACAACCGATAAATACTCTCTTCCGTCTCCAGGGAACACGGTGGGAATAACTTTCTGATACCAGCACGAGCCGCCAGCAAGTGAGTCCTTAAGATCCATTCGCTGGCGCTTCGTGCTGGTATGAAATCGGGAATCTATACTCGACACGTTTTCTAAGAGCCTTCAGAGTTCGAACCCGCTGATCGCAGGTCTCCGTCGCGGGTGGTGACGCCGATCGAGTCGAAGTATTCGCAGAGGGGGACGGCGAACTTGCGGGTGACTCCCCAGGCGTCGCGGAGTTCGGCCATGGTGGCCGGACCGTGCTCGTTGATCTGATCGTGGCAGCGCTGGCGGGCGTCGTTGAGCGCTTCCGGGGTGAAGTAGAGGCCGTCGCCGATGCGGATCAGCATGGCGTCTTCGACCCACAGGTTCAGCAATTGCTCGACGTCGGGCAGCTTCAGGTCGAGTGACTTTGCCAGTTCTTTGGACAGCGGCGGAGTCAGCTTGCCGGCGGTGATCTGGCTGAGCAGTTCGTCTCG
>JBLFXD010000055.1:0-15556 GCA_047611045.1 Planctomycetaceae bacterium
CCGCCGACAGAAAATACAGACTGACTCCGGCATACCCGGTCTGAGCGAGTCGCCGCAACCTTTCCACCGGGATTCGAATCCCAAAGTAACGGGCAACCATCGCCAGCGACACCGCTCCGCAATCCGGCTCGTCCTGCTGAGCGATCCAAGGTAACGGCTCGAACCATCGGGGTCCTGGACGCAGTTTCTGGAGTCTCAGACCGGACAGCCCAACGGGAACCGGTAACTCTGCTTGAGTCGGCGCCTGTGCTGTAGCAGCCGACGGAGCAGGTTCACTCTGCGATGTTGTCTGAGTTTCATCATTGTCGACCGATGGTGGCTCGGTTGATTTATTAGCGGAAACGAGCAGCTCGTTGGCGGCGGCGTATCGGGAGAAACGTTCAGTCAATTGCTCGCGTATCGCCGGTGACGTTTCCAGAAGTCGGTCAAAATGCTGCCGGCTCAGAGCAAAGCATCGCGTCGCGGTTTCGGTTACGACTGATGCGGATCGAGGCTCGTCGGTCAGTAACGCTCGTTCGCCGAAGAAGTCGCCGTCGCTTAAGTAGCCAAGAATGTGTTCGTCACCGGCCTCGGCACGCGAGACCTTCAACCGGCCTTCGCGCACGATGTACATCACCTCGGCCGACGCACCTTCGCGAACCACGACTTCGCCGGCAGCGAACTCCCGAGGTTCAAGCTGGTCAAGCAGCGAGATGACGTCTTTGGCACGAAGCTTCTCGAGAAACGTTTGCGTCCGGAGAAAATCCCGGACCGACCGTTCGTGGATAAACTGATCGAAGTACTGCCTGAGATTCTCGGAGCCGTCCAGAAGTTCGAGAAAATCGACTCGATCAATGCGGAAGAGGACGACGTCTTCGGTTGCTCGCACCGAGGCACTTCGCGGCGAGTCAGTCAGAATCGCCTGCTCACCGAAAATCTCACCGACCGACTGTGCTCCCAATGTGACCTGTCGGCCGGAGTCCGACCGTTTCAGCACGCGAACTCGTCCGGAGAAAATCAGGAACGCGAATCGTCCCTCGTCACCTTCTTCGATAATGGTCTCGCCGAGCGAGAACCGCTGCATGGTTGCTCGATCAGCCAGCCGGTGGGTCGATTCGTCGTCCAGAATCGCGAACAGCGACGTCTGCTTAAGGAATCGAGCAATTTCTTCAGCGACTAATTGCGGCATGAATTCGTCATCAGCGGGGGAAGTTCGTCGTACGCAGGCTCCACAAATTACACAGTTTGAATCAATACCGAAAACGCGTCGCCGAGTGCTGACACGTTGGCCGTTCCGCTGAAACCCCATATTGCCCTGTTTTCGCCGTTGGCGTTACAAATCCGAGCTCGCGTTCGCGGCCGCAGGATGTTCGGCCGACGAAAACGGAAGAGCTGCGTATTTCGAGTTTGAAGTACGCTGAGATTCGCAACTTCAGACCAGGGATGGCCAACCACGCGTGTTGAATTGGGTGCGTCAACGACTCTGCCCGGATCTGGCGATTGATCTTGGGACAGCCAATACTCTTGTGATCATTCAAGGCGAAGGCATCGTCCTGAACGAGCCGTCCGTCGTTGCGCTGCAGAAGGGCACGCGACGAGTGCTCGGCAAGGGCGCTGCCGTTGGCAAGCTGGCAAAGCAGATGCTCGGTCGAACTCCGGAATCGATCACGGCCGTCCGCCCACTCAAAGACGGCGTCATCACCGACTTCGAGCAATGCGAAGCCATGCTGCGATACTTCATTCAGAAGGCCAGCCGACACGTTAAGGGAATGCGGCCTCGCGTCGTGATCGCCGTGCCGGGCGGAATTACTCCGGTCGAAAAGCGAGCAGTCTTCAACAGTGCCGAACGCGCGGGAGCCGGTCGCGTTTATCTGATTGAAGAATCGAGAGCGGCCGGCATTGGTGCGGGACTGCCGATTTCAGAACCGATCGCCAGCATGGTTTGCGACATTGGTGGCGGAACGTCGGACGTCGCCATCCTGAGCCTCGGCGAAATCGTCGTCAGTGAATCCGTCCGGGTGGCCGGTGACAAACTCGACGCGGCCATCGTCGACTACATGAAGCAGCAGTTCTCACTGAAGGTCGGATTTCAAACTGCCGAGCAGATCAAAATTCGACTCGGCAGCGCATTTCCGCTTGAGCAGGAACTGACCAGCGACATCCGCGGCTTGGACACCATCAGCGGCGTGCCTCGCAAAGCCGTTGTGACCAGCGAGGAAGTTCGCGAGGCACTCAACCCGCAACTCGAAGCAATCGTCGGCTGCGTTAAGTCAGTGATCGAACGCTGCAAGCCGGAACTGGTCGCCGACATCGTCGACACCGGAATGGTCCTGACCGGAGGCGGTGCCCTCCTTCGCGGACTCGACCGACTGATGCACGAGCAGCTGGGCATCCCGGTCCGAGTTGCCGACGAACCATTGAATACCGTCGCTCGTGGCGCGGCCATCTGCCTGGAACATCTCAGTGAGTGGCAGGACCGGTTTGAGACCATCGAAAACGCCGCCTGACGGAATGGCTCATGACGGAATCTCAGAACAACAGCACGTTTCGAGTGCTCGCCGCCTGCCTGCTGGGCGCCGCGATGTTTGCCGTTCTGCCGACTTCAGCCACCACGCCGATTCGCGACATTGTTCGGCTGGCAATGTCACCGGGACAACGGTTCGTCAGTTCGACAGTTGCCGCTGCGAAGTCAAAATGGCAAAGTTCGATCGATCAGAAACTGGCCAGACAGCAACAACAGCTCGACAAACTCGAAGGTGAAGTCGCAAACGGCCAACTGCGAGAACGACGAGCTTTGCTGGCAGCCGAATCTGCGACACAGGAACTGGCGGCTGTCGAGCGTAACGGAGCGTCGCCGTTTTCAGTCGAAACCGCGCGATCTTTGATTCGCCCCCGGGCGGTTCGTGCGACAGTGCTGGGGCGAGAGATTCTCTCTGAGTTGAAGTCACGACGAATTCTCGATCGAGGTGACACCGACGGCGTCGCCTCCGATCTTTGGGTTCTGAACGGAGACCTGCCCATCGTCCAGGTCGGCTCAGAAATGAGCGTCGCGGATGGGTTGCCAGTCTTCGCCGGACGCTGCGTCGTCGGGCGGATTGTCGAAGCCGGCCGCTGGAGCAGCTCCTTGCAATACATCACCGAACCTGGCTTCCGCGCCCGAGCGGTTCTCGCCCGAGTCAACTCGAATGGGTCGGCTGCCGATCGCTTCTCGTTCGGAGCTGAAGGGTTAATCGAAGGTCGCTCTGATCTGAAGCAGAACGGGCTGTGCGAACTCGCCCAGATTCCAGCGACGGAACACGTCGATGTCGGCATGCCTGTGTACTCGCCGCCGCGAGACGCCGTCGATGCGCCGATGCTGTTTGGACATGTCATCTCCGCAGAGATTCCGCCCGGAGCATTGCACTGGGTCATCACCGTCAGCCCGGCTGTCGACGTGAAGCAACTTCGTAGTGTGGAAATCGTCGTCCCGGAGTTGAGTACAGACTTCGGTCCGGATGTTCCTGCAAAGACATTCAATCCAACTTCTTCCGATACTCAAGTGTCGCCGAGAGACGTGACAAGACGCAGCCCGATCGAATTTGATTCACAGTTAAGCGGCGAGAACCCCATCCGTATTCAAGGGGGCTCCGAATCATGACTCGATCCGTCGGACTACTCATCGCGGCTTACGCCCTCGTCATCGTCGAAACCTCGCTACAGACCGAAACCGGCCTTGTGACATCTTACGGCTCGTTCGTCTGGGTGCTGCTTCCCTGGCTGGCGACGCTGCCTTCGCGGTCGGCCTCGATTGTGACAGCCGCGTTCTACGGCCTGATGATCGACTCCGTCTCGAATCACCATCCCGGCCTGATGATTGCCGCGACAATCCTCTCGACGTGCATCCTTCAACGAGTCATCACGCCGAAGTCTCTCGAAACCACTCTACGAGTCTTCGTCGTCAGCTTCGCGTGTGGATGCCTGATGGCGATGCTCGTCGCCACCTGCTCAACCATCGCCGCCAGCTCGTCCGTCAATCCGACCGAACTACTATCGGGAATCGCCATCTCATCGGGGTTCGCCGCGTTCTTAGCAACGTCCGTCGTCACAGTTGTTCGAGTCTTCCAACAAGCCCTCATGCCAACCGAAAGTCTGGCGAATTAGCTGCCAGCCTCCGTAGGGCATGTCAAGCGCAGCGCCGGCGTACCATTTTTGCGATTATGTCAACGATGGTACGCCGGCGCGGTGCTTGACATACCCTACCCTTGGCTGAATCAGGCAAAGAATTTACATGCTGAATCGACCCGGCAATATTCTCTCGGAGTCTGAACGCAGGCCGGTGCTGCGCGACGATTATGGGCTGGACCGCAATCCTGGCGTCCGTCTACTGGGACTCTTTGTGTTGATCGCCGGACCGCTGCTGGTCATTTGCGGAAAACTGGCGACGCTCCAGGCGTTTCAGTCAGAAGACTTCATTGCCGGCTTCGAATCGCGAGTGACTGAAACTTTCAAACCGATCGAGACAACTGACGGACGAATCCTGATCGACGGTCGCGAACTGGCACGAGACGTCGCGACTTACGAGTTAAAGATCCACTATCGCTGGCTGGAAGAGCCTGCCGACGGGTTGTGGCTACGAGCCCGCGCTCGCGAGCGTCTCAGCAAAGAAGAACGTTCTGACCGAGATCTTGTGGATGCGGCTCAGCAAGACGTTCTTGCCGAAAGACAGCGAATGTGGGCTCGTCTCGCCGGCGTCATCGGCGTTTCTGAAGAGGAGTTTGCAAGTCAACGTTCAGCAACCCAGGAACGGGTTGAGCGAATCGTCAAACTCGTCGAACAAAACCGAGACCGCCGCGTCGACGACGAGGCCGACGTACAAAACAAACTCCGGCAGGAGCAGTTAGACAAAGAAACTCTCTGGGGCTCCGCGTGGGAGCGACTTCGGACCGAGCTGACAACTCCACCGAAACGTCGCCGTCGAGAGCCGATTACTGTTCGAGAAGAATTCGACTATCACGTCATCGCTGAAGATCTGCCTTACGAGAAAGTTGCCGCCGTCGTCACTCGCCCGGAGTTGTACCCTGGCGTCGACTTCGAAATGCGAACGGAACGCGACTATCCGGAAGGTTCGCTCGCCGCGCACATCGTCGGAACTCGACAGCCGGTTGATGACGAGGATGTCAAAGAACTCGCGGCCGCTTCGACCGGCGATGCCGTTGGTCAGTCGCAAGTTTCCGAACTTCACGTCGGAGACCGCACGGGCCGTACGGGCGTAGAACGTTCGTACGATCGTTACCTCCGCGGCCAACGTGGCCTTGAGAGAATCGTGTCGAACTCGGCCGGTGAAATCATTCTGCGAGAGATCGTGCGACAGCCGCAGCCTGGAGCGGACGTCGACCTTGCCATCATCGAGCCGCTGCAGCGTCACGCCGAAGCGATGCTCGACGCGGCCACGAACAGCTCCCCGATCAAGTGGTTTCCAGCGGGCACCGAGGTCGCGTCGCAGCCAGACGTGACCGTTTCTCCGGGAGCGAAAGACGAGGCACCTGCCACTGCGACGGGTGGATGCATCGTGGCCATCAACGTGCATTCCGGTCAGGTGCTGTGCGCGGCGGCGGCCCCTCGATTCGATCTGCGGCTTCTGGTTAACCACAACGAAGAACTCTGGCAGGCATTGCAGCGGGACAAGCGAAGCCCGATGTATCCTCGTGTCACGAGCATGGCCGTCGCGCCAGGATCAGTTTTTAAGACATTGACGGCGATCGCTGGTCTGGAAAACGGCACGATCGATCCGGAAGAGCCGATTCATTGCCAGGGGTATCTGCATTCTCCGCTGCGGCATCGCTGTTATATCTATGTTCACGGCGGCCACAGTCACGGCGACATGTCGCTGGTCAATGCCTTGACCAGGTCATGCAACGTCTACTTCTACACGGTCGGCGAGCGAATGACTGCCGGGCCGCTCGTTGCCTGGTCCGACCGGCTTGGATTTGGACGAAGAACCGGAATCGATCTTCCGTTCGAAAGTGCAGGGAATCTTCCACGGCCAGCGGCAGCCCAGACGATCCAGCTTGCAAATTATGAATCGCGGTCATCGAATGCGGAATCAAGTTCAACATCCAAACCTCTCGAGCCATGGTACGACGGCGACACGCTCGGCCTGGCGATCGGCCAGTCAAGACTGACGGTAACGCCGCTGCAAATCGCTCGACTAATGGCTGCGGTAGCGACCGGCGGAGACCTTCCGACTCCCCGAGTGGTTCGAGCCATAAGGTCGCCAGCCGGGCCGGGCGAGAGCCAGCGGCCTGTCGACATGCTCGTGCAGTCTCAGAAAGAGCACGTGAAACTGTCGGCGCGAACTCTGAGCTACGTTCGTGCGGGCCTGGAAGAGGTCGTCGCCTCTCGAGCCGGAACCGGGCGCCGCGTCTCTGTCAAAGAAGTGTCGATTGCTGGAAAGACAGGGACCGCCGAAACAGGCGCAGGAACAGACCACGGCTGGTTCGCCGGATATGTGCCCGCAGAGGATCCGCAGGTTGCCTTCGTAGCCGTCCTCGAACACGGCGGCTCGGGTGGACGAGTAGCCGGTCCTTTGGCAAAAGGGCTCGTCGAAGAGATGCTCCGCCTGGGCCTGATCATTCCCGCGACCGCCGACGAAGATGCCGACTCGCCGAATTCGCTCTGACCACGGAGTCCGGTCAGTGTGCGCTCGTCCGCCAGCCACTCGGTGTCGAACATCCCGCCTGATCTCGGGGGTCGGCACGCTGAGCCGCCTTTGCCACGCTACGGCTGCGAAAGTTGAACGAAAATTGGCGGATCGCTGATTTTTGCTGGAAGTCGTGGCCGGAAATGCCGAATTATCGATAAGGCTTTCCCAGACTTCCTTGTTCAACACTCGGGATTGCCTCTCCATGGATCCGCCTAATTCGGTACGCCAGGACAGGATGTCCAATGCTCAAGTTTTCGCCGTTCAAATTCCGCCTCGCAAGAAACCAGCGACGGAAAAGTATCAGCCGACGCTCCGGTCAAACACCGGCCCACCACGGTGAAAAGCTCGAAACTCGGAGGCTGCTGACTACGTTCATGGTCTCGTCGACCGCCGACAGTTTTGACAACGTCTTTGGCGACGGCTTCGCGACAGACCGCAACGGAGTCGACTCGTTGCGCGCGGCGATCCAGGAAACCAACGCGCTGGACGGTCCCGACACGATCTACCTGACCTCGGGAACGTTCACTCTGTCGTTCGACGGTTTTGACGACGACAACGCACTTGCAGGCGACCTGGACATCTTCGGCGACGTGACCATCATCGGAGCCGGCGCTGAGAATACGATCATCGATGGCGGTGGCATTGACCGAGTCTTCGACGTTTTTCCTGACGCAAACGTCAGCATCTCGGGAGTGACGATCCGCAACGGTACCGCCCGCAACGGAGCCGGCATCCGCAGCACCGGAACGCTGACCATCGTTGACAGCATCATTGAGAACAACATCGCCGAAGGAGAATTCGATTCGGTCGGCGGCGGGATCGCGAATTCAGCAGGCGGCAATTTGACACTGGACGGTGTCACGGTGCGAAACAACACGTCGGAGATCCACGGCGGAGGCCTGTACTCGATGGACTCGACCGTGACGATTATCGACAGCACGTTTGAGAACAACGGCACGGAGATGGACGGCGGCGGAATCTCCGTCTTCAACGGTAGCCTCAACATGACGGGCGGAGCGATCCGAAATAATTCGGCCGATCTGGACGGCGGCGGATTGAGCATGGAGACCGCCGTTGTCTCGCTGACGGAAGTCTCCGTTTCGAACAACACAGCGACCGAAGCAGGCGGCGGAATTAACGTCTTTGGCACCGGTGCTCAGTTGCGGATCTTCACGAGCACGATCGCTGACAATGTGGCGACGAACGAAGGCGGCGGACTTCGCGCGGTGGGTGTCACGCTTGGCCTGATGGACACAACAGTGTCGGGCAACACGACGACACTCGGCGGAGGCGGACTCTTCAGCGATACGTCACTTGTCGAGATCCAGAACAGCCTCTTCACCAGCAACACGGCCAGCGAAGATGGCGGCGGAATCAGCAGCAACGGATTCACGGGCTCACTCGGCATCAGCAATTCGACGTTCTCTGGCAATTCGTCGCTGCTTTCCGGCGGTGCGATTTTCAACGCGGCAGCTGGCGGCACTTCTCTGGTCAACGCGACAGTCACTGCAAACTCTGCCGGCACATTCGGCGGCGGAATTCGATCGACGACGCTGACGAATCTTGGCAACACGATCGTCGCAGAGAACACCGCCGTCACTGACGACTTCGACGTGTCAGGTGCATACTTCTCGCTCGGCAACAATCTCATCGGGCGAGTTGACGATGCGGCAGGATTGTTCTTCGGGCAGAACAACGACCAGATGGGATTCTCGTTTTCGGTTCTTGATCCGGGCCTGCAGCCGTTGGCGGATAATGGCGGGCCGACGCTAAGCCATGCCTTGATCCTGGCCAGTCCGGCGGTGGATGCAGGAAACAGTCTCGGAGCGGCACAGTTCGACCAAACAGGCAACTTCCGTAACTACGACGGCGACAGAGACGGCTTTTACATCGTCGATATCGGGGCGGTCGAATTCGTCAACGAAACGGTCACGTTCACAGTCAACACGACTGAGGACACATTCGACGCTCTGTTAGCTGACGACTTCGCGTCTGACAGCAACGGAAACATTTCACTGAGATCAGCGATTCAGGAAACGAACTCGTTGGTCGGAGAAGCGATCATCGCTCTGCCGGCCGGCACGTACTCGCTGACCAGAGCCGGCACGAACGAGGACCTGGCGTCGACCGGCGACCTCGACATCAACGACCACCTGACGATTCGTGGAGCGGGTGCCGACACGACATTCATCGACGGCGGAGCTCTCGATCGACTGTTCGACATCGCTCCGAATGTCACGTTCGTGCTGAGTGGCGTCACCATTCAAAACGGAGCGGCTGAGTTCGGAGCCGGCATCTACAACGAAGCGGGGAACGTCATTCTTCAGGACGTCGTGATTACTGGAAACGTTGCCTCGGGATCAGCAACGAACGAGTCTCACGGCGGCGGCATCTCCAACAATCAGGGCAACATGCGGCTGGAGAAGGTGACCGTTACTGGCAACTCCGCCGAAGAAGATGGCGGCGGGGTCCACTCTTTCAACGGGCTCATCGAAATCAACGACAGCTCGATCGACAACAACACGTCGACTCGCTTCGGCGGTGGATTGGCTCTCGAAGGCGGCACGGCTGACGTGATCGATTCGACCATTGCCAGCAACACCGCAACGGATGACGGCGGCGGCCTGAGCATCTTTCCCGGGTCGACGATCACGATCGAGACGTCCACGATTCGCGACAACACAACGGAAGACATCGGCGGGGGCATCTACGCGAGAAGTTCGAGCGTCACACTCACCGAATCGACCGTCTCTGGAAACTCCGCAGTCTCGAACGGCGGCGGATTGGCGTTTGACGTTTCCTCGCTGCAGCTGCTGAAAAGCACTGTCCATACAAATTCAGCCGGTGGGACTGGCGGCGGGATCTCTGCTGCGGACAGTAGCCTGACGGTCGCGCAAAGCACGATTTCCGGCAACGCTGCCGTCGGCAACGGTGGTGGGATCGCCAGCTTCGTCGGCAGCAATCTCGAAATCGCGAACGCGACCATCGTGAACAACACGTCTCAATCGACTTCCGGCGGGGTCTGGAGTCCCGGCATGTTGAACGTCGGCAACACGATCGTCGCACAGAACACCGACTTCTTCGGACGACCCGACATCAGCGGAACCGTCTTCAGCAAAGGCTCCAACATCTTCGGAGTTAACTCCGGAATCCTGGGCACGGTCAACCGTCTGAATGGCGACCAGATTGGAACCGCCGCGTCCCCGCTTGATCCGTTGCTGACCGATCTGCTCGACAATGGCGGACCGACGCTGACTCACGTCCCCAGGACTGGCAGCGTTGCAATCGACTCCGGAGCCGCGTTGACCGTCCGCAACGACCTTGGCCAGACGCCGGAGTTCTGGGCGACTGATCAACGAGGCCGTGGTCGCATTCTTGACGGCAACCAGAACGATGACGACCGCGTTGACGTCGGAGCCACCGAATTCTTCGGACTGACCCTGAACGCCGACGCGTTTGGCAGCGACCTTCAATTGAGCATCGTGGATGAAGGCGTCGAGCTTGCTGATAACTCAAGCGTCGTTTCTGATGGTTCTGCCAAAGTCTATTTCCAGTTTGCGACCGACGAACTCGACCATCTTCGAATTCGGGGCACGAACGTTGATGAGTCATTGACGGTCGACTTTTCGAACGGGAACCCGCTTCCGTTTGCGGGTATTGATGTACTGGGAACCGGAGACGTTGATTCGGACTCGTTGAGCCTCACAGGCGGTGCGGTCGCGGTGACGTCACACGAACTGGACTCGGATGTTGATGGTTCAGTCACGGTCGACGGTCGACGAGTTGCCTATACGAGCATCGAGAATCTTTCCGACCTCGTCGACTCGGCATCTCGCAGCATCGCCTTCTCGGACGGAACGGACAACGTCACGGTGTCAGACGCCGGCAGTTCTTCAGACGGGATCAGCACGATCGACCGCGACGGTTTCGGAACAGCGATTTCGGTTCGACTTGGTGCCGGCGACCTGAGCCTGACGACAGGCTTCCGCGACAACATCATTCAATTCCCGTCGGTCGATGCCGCGTTCACCGGCAATGTGAATATTGATTCTGGTGCCGGCAACGACTTCGTCGGGCTGTCGCTCCTGAACGGTGACAACACGATTGACACCGGAGCTGGCAATGACAAAGTCATGACCGGTTCGGGCAACGATACGATCAACGGCGGAATGGGATTCGATTCAGTTTTCGCCGGCGACGGAGATGATCTTATCTTTGGCGGCGGCGGCCAGGACACGCTCAAAGGTGGCGACGGCAACGACCGAATCAACGCTCAAGGCGGTTCCGGCGACTACCTTACCGGCGGCAACGGTGACGACACGCTGAAAGGCGGCGGCGGAACCAGAGATCGCATCGTCGAGCAAGGCAATGTTGATTTCACACTGACTGACGGCTCGCTCACGGGACTCGGCAACGACGTCATCGGCGGAATTGATCTCGCCATTCTGACTGGCGGCTCGGGAGCAAACCGCTTGGACGCTTCCGGATTCAGTGGAAGAGTAACGCTCGACGGGAACACCGGCAGCGACACGCTGGTCGGCGGCGCGAACCGCGATCTACTGATCGGTGGCTCCGGCAACGACAATCTCGACGGCGGTGGTGACAACGACCTCCTGCTGGGAGGAAGCGGTAACGACTTCCTGTTCGGGAATCAGGGCGAAGACACACTTCTGGGCGAAGGCGGCAACGACACTCTGCAGGGCGGCCGCGATCGCGACACGCTCGACGGTGGCAGCGCACTGGACCGAGTATTCGAAAGCGTCGGCATCAGCAGTCTCGTACTGACTGACGAGCAGCTTCGAGGATTTGGAACAGACACTCTGCGCAAAATCGAAGAAGCCCGAGTGGAAGGCGGCATCAACACTCAATCAATTGACGCGTCAGGCTACACCGGACGGGCAACACTCGTCGGAGCCGACGGCGTCGAGACTATCATCGGCGTGTAGTACCTTGCCGTCGAATTCTGACGTTCGTTCTCTCCGAAAACGGGAGCTTGTTTCGGAAACGCTCCTGAGACGGACAGTGAGTGGTTGATATTCCTTGCTTAAAGGTGACCATCCACGCTGTGACCGCAGAGTGTCTCTCGAAAAACTAAAACGCGATTGCAGGCAGCTATGGACAACGTGTTTCTGATGGCCGCGGTGGTGATTGCCTGCCAGATGGTTTTCCTCTGGCTGCTGAGCATTCCACTTCGCAACGTCAGCATCGTCGATATTGGCTGGGGGATGGGCTTCGTGTTTGTCGCCTGGCTTGCCGCTCCGGAACTCGGAGGACCGCCGACGATCTTCTATTCGCTGGTGACGGTCTGGGGTGTGCGGCTGGCGTGGCACTTGTGGCTTCGCAATCACGGCAAGCCCGAAGACTATCGCTACGTCGCCATGCGCGAGAAACACGGTTCGTCGTTCGTCTGGTCGAGCCTGCTGAGAGTCTTCGCGCTGCAGGGCGTCATCATGTGGCTGATCGCGTTGCCAATCATGGTTGCCGGAGCGGAAGCGATTTCTGAACCGTGTTGGATTTTGACAGGATGCGGCTGCGCACTCTGGTTGGTCGGAATGTTCTTTGAAGTCGTCGGCGACTGGCAGCTCGCCAGGTTCAAATCGAACGCTGACAATCAGGGCAAGGTCATGGACACCGGGCTTTGGAAATACACTCGGCACCCCAACTACTTTGGCGAGTTTGTTCTTTGGTGGGGTCACTGGGTGGTGTGCCTTGGTTTGACCGATCCGACGAAAACCTGGTGGACAATTCTCAGTCCGGCGCTGATTTCGTTCCTGCTGCTCAAAATTTCTGGCGTCGCGTTACTTGAACAAGCCATGAGAAAACGTTCACCGGAGTACGAATTCTACATCCACCGCACAAGCACGTTCTTTCCTCGCCGCCCACGCCCGCAAACGTCTGTAGATGACTCGTCTTTGTCCTGATCTGGAGGCGGTGCTCCGCCAATTGACTCTTTCCAGCATCAGATATAAATTTGGCAGTTCAGACAGGATGCACTAACGGCTGATGAATGTTCTGCAGATCGTTTCATGAAACGCAGTTAAGTACACTTGTTCTATTCAAAAGAACGGCGCAATCTACTGATTATTCGTGCGTTTGACGCAGGTCGGAACACGGCTGTTCTCTGGCGACAAGTCGTCTACAAACAGGTGTGTCTGCGGATTTCGCTTTACCAACCGGGCTTACTCTGAACCGAAGGTCCTCTCAGAACAATGTCTCAAGAAAGACCGCTTTCAAAGCGTCAGGTGAAGATTCTCGACTTCATCATTGATCAAATTCAGGAACGCGGATACGGACCAACCGTCCGCGAAATCGTCAGCCATGTTGGCGACAAATCACCGACCAGCGTGCATCGTCATTTGAAGACGCTCGAACTGCGTGGTCACATTACTCGCGAACCGAACAAGTCACGCTCGATCCGTCTGACGATGGAACATCGCGGACTTCCATTGGCCGGCGTCATCGCTGCTGGGAGCCCGATCGAAGCCGTCGAAGATATTCAGCGATTTGACCTCGCCGGTGCCTATGACCCGTCGAACCATTTCATGCTGAAGGTTCGCGGTGATTCGATGATCGAAGACCACATCGACGACGGAGATCTGATCGTCGTCCGCAAGCAGTCAACCTGCCGCGACGGCGACACGGTGGTTGCCCTGGTTGATGGCGAGAACGCCACACTGAAACGATTTTATCGCGAAGATAATCAGGTCCGACTTCAGCCTGCCAATCGAAATCTTGAGCCGATTTACGTCAGCAAAGATCGATTCTCGATTGACGGCGTCATGGTTGGAATGCTCCGTCAGGTCGCTGCTTCGCCCGCCGGGTAAGCAGCGTTAGTCGATGCAGGGTTTCATGCCCGAACTCGATGTCAGCGGACGGAGCGTTTGACTCCGTCCGCGCTCGCGCTGCGAACGAACCAGGCGATTGGCAGTTGACTCGGTTTGTGACGTTTTTCACGAACCGTTGCGCCCGTTCGACAGGTCGCGTTCCATTGTCCGGCTCGTAACGTCCTGTCGTTACAGACCGCGCCGTGACAGTTCCGACCAATTCTGCCATGGCGGGTCATCCCTCACAGTCCGACCCTTCAGTTTGCGATTCCCTGCAGTGCGGACGCGTTTTTTTTCGTCCACAGCGCACTATGTAAGGTAAGCATATCTTTCCGAGATCTCGTCCCGGACGACTGAATGACTGGATTTGGCAAATACTCGCTCGGCAACCGTGCAGCATCTGCTGTTGCGTCGACGGCTCTCGGTCTATCGCTGCTTTGGTCAGCGACCGGCTGTGAGGCGGTGTTTGGCCAGGCAGAACGCTCAGACGCTACATCCAGTGCCGCCGTTCAGTCATCGGAAGATGAAGAGTCGCTCGAAGATTCGTCAGCAGCGGCTGCAGAGTCCGACGAAGTATCGTTAGAAGAAGCCGAGGCCGCACTTCGCAGCCCGGAAGAGATGGTCGCCGATGTTCGCGAGACTCTTGCTGCGACTCGAAACAAAAAACGTCCCAAAGGCCGCATCATTCGCGAAAGCTGGCAGGCCGCTCAGGAACAGTACATCGCCGCTGGAGTCCTCGCCTGTGCCGAGTTAGTCGAGCACGAAGCCGCCACCGATGACCAGCTGCGAGAAGCATGGAAGTCCAAAGCCGTGTTTCTCTATCGAGCCGCCGAGTACGGCTGGCCGGAATTCGACGATCGCCTGAGCCGGACAGTCGACCAGCTCAAGCAGACGGTCTTCGTGGAAGAAGCCGAGTACGCTGATGGACTGTTACTCGTCCACCGCTGCTTCGAGCGGAAGATGCCGGTTCACGAGGTTGTCGAAAAACTCACAGAGCACGCTCGCGAATTCCCCGGAGGCGATACCTGTGCCAGATTGTTCGTCGCTTATGCGCAGAAGCTTGAAGACCGTGGCTTGAAAAGCAGCGCCAAACTCTGCTGCCAGGCCGCCATCTGGACGCTGCATGATCATCCGGAAATCGAGTCGATCCGCCATCAGCTTTCGGTTCTGGATGCGAAGGCGAATATCGCCAGGAACTGGGCAGCGGTCTCGGCATCCGTTCAACTGAAACCTGACGACGCAGTTCAGCGAGAACTCGATGTCCAGGTCGCTCAGGTCAGAAGCATGCTGCCAATCAGAGTCGACTCGGCGACGACTTTGACTGATGTCTCGGCCGGTTCTCACAGCATTAACTACCGCTACACCGTCACGATCTCGGCTCAGCAGATGGAATTTCAGAAAGAGAGCATTCGACAGAAGGTGACGCAACTCGCAAGAAGCGTCAGCGCCACTCGGATGATCCTGGCGAAGGGCGTCGCTCTGAACTACAGCTACCACTCGCCAGACGGAAGGCAGCTACTGTTCTTTTCAGTCACGAAATAGTGTTCGGACCGCCTGCTCGTCCTCATGAACCGGGCGATACGACACTCCCGGCGGCCTCAATAGCTGTCATTTCCGCATCGGACATGGCAAACAACGGCGACCGCGGGGTCTGAGGTGGAAACACTCCTTCATCTGCTTCTATACTCACTTGAGGCTCGTCGGACTTCGCCTCTGTCGCGAAGCCGTATTTCAATACAGCAATTCTCCGCTTCTGATGCGGCTCCCGGAAAAGCACACATGACGCCTGGCATCAAAAAAATGCTCTTCGGTTCAATGGGCGTGTCGATTGTCGTCGGCATTCTGGCGATCGTTGACGTGGCAACAGGTTTTCCATTCGGCGGGCAGAAGGTCCTTGACATCATGTTTCTGCTGAGTGCCGGCCTGGTCGGGTACATGGGATTTGACACGTACAAAGAATTGACCTGATCGTCAGGAATGCCCCACAGGCTGAGCTGCCACCATCGACGTCGGATGATTTGCGAGTGAAACGGAATTCACGACGCAAGGCCTCAGCTCATTCCAGGAAAGC
>JBLFXD010000056.1:0-15396 GCA_047611045.1 Planctomycetaceae bacterium
GCCAGCGAAATGCCGTCGTAGGTGCTGGTGCCTCGGCCGATTTCGTCGAGGATGACCAGGCTGCGATCGGTCGCCGTGTTCAGGATTCGAGCGGTCTCGGTCATCTCGACCATGAAGGTACTCTGGCCTTTGCCGAGTTCGTCGCTGGCTCCGACTCGCGCGAAGACTCGGTCGGCAACTCCGATACGAGCTTCGCTGGCCGGCACGAACGAACCCATCTGAGCCATCAACGTCAGCAACGCCGCCTGCCGAATATAGGTGCTCTTACCGGCCATGTTCGGGCCGGTGATGATTTGAACGCGACCGTGATGGTCTCCGCCGAGCAGCGCGTCGTTGGGGACGAACTCGCCGGTCGGTTGCAGCTTGTCGAGCACTGGATGCCGGCCTTCGCGAATGTCCAGGATCGGTTCTTCGGTCATCTGCGGCCGCGTGTAACCCTGCGCGACGGCGAGGGTTGCCAGGGCGGCCAGCACGTCGATTTCCGCGACGACTTCGGCAGTATTTTTCAGACGCGTGACATGTTTCGCAACCCGGTCACGCAACGATGAGAACAGTTCCTGTTCAAGGCTCTTCGATTCGTCTTCGGCTCGCAGAACTTTCTCTTCGTACTCCTTGAGCTGCGGCGTGATGAAACGTTCCTGGTTCTTCAGCGTCTGCTTGCGGATGTAGTCTTCGGGAACCTTGTCACGATGTGCCGCGGAAACTTCGAGGTAGTAACCGAAAACTCGATTGAAGCCGACCTTCAAGTGCGTGATGCCCGTGCGTTCGATTTCTTCGGCCTGGTACTTCGCGATCCACGCCTTGCCACCTTTGGCCAGTTCACGCAGTTCGTCGAGTTTGGCGTTGTAGCCGTCGCGGATCATGCCGCCGTCTGTTGTCAGCAGCGGCGGGTCGTCAGTGAGCGATGTGTCGATGTCCGCTCGAACTTCCGCGCAGAGGTCCAGGTCAGTCTCCAGCAACTGCAACTGGTCCGACTTTCTGCCGGCCAGTTGAGCCTTCAACTTCGGCAGCAGCACGAGTGTTCGAGCAAGGCAACCGAGGTCGCGCGGTGAAGCTCGCAGCGTTGCTACTTTCGCGGTCAGTCGTTGCAGGTCGTAGACCTTGCTGAGTTCATCCCGGACGTCGCGCGTGAGTGGCAGGTTCTGAGTGAGTTCCTCGACGGCGTCCAGGCGGGCGTTGATCTGCTTAATGTCGATGAGCGGGTTGGACAGCCAATCCGCCAACAGCCGGGCACCCATTGGCGACACGGTTTCGTCGATTATTTCCAGCAGGCTACCTTCCCGCCCGCCTCCACGAAGGGTTCGAGTCAGTTCGAGGCTCGCCCGCGTTGCTTCGTCGATGATCAGGTTCCGTCCCTGCCGCCAGGGTTCGAGACGGACGATGTGTGTCAGCGAACTTTTTTGCGTTTCCTGGACGTACTCGATCAACGCTCCGGCCGCGACGACGCCTGGCGTGTCAGGTTCCAGATCGAAGCCTTCCAGCGTCTTCAGACCGAAATGCTTCAGCAGAGTTTTCTGACAGTTGTCAGATGCGAAGCTCCAGGGCGGTCGCTGTGTGACGAACATGTCTCGCAGTTGCAGCTTCGGCAGCAGCTCTTCTTCGCGCGCCGGACTTTCTGAAACGAGCACTTCTGCTGGTCGTAGCCGAGCCAGTTCGTCGGCGAGTTCGGAAAGTTCGAGATCCTCGGTGAAGAACCGTCCGGTCGAAAGTTCCAGCCATGAAAGACCGACCAGTTTCTTGCCGACAAACACGCTGGCCAGGTAATTACTTTCGCGCGGGTCGAGCAGCGCTTCGTCAGTCAGAGTGCCCGGCGTGACGACCTGAGTGACCTCGCGCCTGACGAGCCCTTTTGCAGTTTTGGGATCTTCGACCTGGTCGCAGATCGCCGCACGATGTCCGGCTCGGATCAGCTTGTGGAGATAGTTTTCCAGCGCGTGGTAGGGGAAGCCGGCCATCGCTGTCGGATTGGCGGAGTTCTTGTCGCGACTGGTCAGCGTCAGGCCGAGGACCTTCGACGCAATCTCGGCGTCTTCGTGGAAGAGTTCGTAGAAGTCGCCCATTCGGAACAGCAGGAGCGAGCCGGGATTCTGGCCCTTGACCTCCATGTACCGTTCCATCATCGGTGTCAGCTTTGTGGCGTCCTTCGAACTGGCCATCGTGGCGCGAGCTTTCCGTCGAGAGTGAATATCGAGGCTTCTGAGACCGGAAGATCCGCGAATGGTCTCCGGCCTGTCGGCGGATTTCCACTCAATGGCCTCTCGCGAGCAATCCGGCTCGTTCCGACCCGCTGAATTCGTTGTCAAAAGCGACGTTGACCCCATTTTCAAAACTGCCCTATAAACCGCCGCCGATGACACATGGCCAACGGATTGGACCGTGCGCGGGCACCGCCTGCTATATCTTGAATTGGAGTTATGCGATGAGTGAAGGGAATCACGTCGCCCGAGACGCCGCCCCTGATGAGTCTCCGAAAACGGAATCGACTCATGCCCCGGCTTCCGGATCAACCGCGTTTCAGACGCGAAAAGCCCTGATGATCTCTGCCGGCACCGCCGTGTGTGTGCTTGTGGCGGGTCTGGCTTTTCAGGCGTTTACTTCGTCCAGTTCGGGAACGGCTGCTGAACGTCCGGCTACGGGACGAACTCAGGCCGGTCCGCAACAGCAAAAGGGAACTTCGGCCGCAGTGATCACGCGCGATGGTCGGAGCATCAAGATTCCTCTGAAGGATCTTTACGAGCGATGTGCCATGCGAGTCGGCAACGAAGTGCTCGACAGCATGATCAACCGAGCGGTAATTCAGCTCGCCTGCGAAGGCGCTGGCGTCGTCGTGACTCAGGCTGAGGTCGAGCAGGAAATCACTCGCATCGCCAAACAGTTCAACATTCCGGTGGCGACGTGGCTGCAGATGCTGCAAAGCGAACGCAACATCACGCCCGAGCAATACAGCACCGACGTCATCTGGCCAATGCTGGCTCTGAAGAAGCTCGCTGGCGACAAGGCCCAGGTGACCGAAGAAGACATGCACAAAGCATTCGTCCGTAACTTTGGCTCACGCGTCGAAGTTAAGATGATCATGCTCGACAACCATCGTCGAGCGAACGACGTCTGGCAGAAGGCATCACTGAATCCGCAGGACTTCGATCGACTCGCTCGCGAACATTCGGTCGATCCGAACAGTCGCGCGATGAACGGAGCCATTCCGCCGATCGCTCGCTATTCGGGTGAGCCCAAGATCGAACAGGCCGCGTTCAGTTTGAAGCCGGGCGAAATCTCCGGAATCATCCAGAAGGGCCACAGCGGCTACTTCATTCTCAAATGCGTCGGATATACCGAGCAAATCGTGCAAAGCATCGACGAAGTTCGGGAGCAACTGCACACCGACCTGATCGAGGAAAAAGTTCAGGAAGGCGTCGCCCAGATGTTTGAGAATCTGAAGAAGACCTCAACCGTCAACAACTTCTGGAACCACACCAGGACCGGCAACATCAGTCAGGTGGACGGTCAGGTCCAACCGGGCTTCAACAACGTTCGTCCTGCTGCGGCCACTCGACCAGCCGCCGGAACTCGGCAGCGACAATAAGTCGTCTGACGAGAGTCGTACGACAAACAAAAACGCCTCGCAGGATCAACCGGTCCTGCGAGGCGTTTTCTGTTTCAAGCAACCTTGAATTTTGTCATGCCCGTGAAGGCGGGTAGCCAGTTGTTTATACATAAGTCGAGAATTCGAAATCGGCCCAACGGGCCAGCCCTGTGATAGCCCCGGACGTAGTCCGGGGTATGGATTCAGTCATCAGATCGAGCCCCAACGGGGTGGTCCTAACCTGATTCGCCAGTAAGCAGGGCCGCCCCGATTGGGGCTTTAGTGTTTGCACATGACTAAATTCCCAAGGCGATGCCTTGGGCTGTCATAGTGCAGGCCCTTTGGGCCGAAGACACATGACCGACTTATGTGTAAACAACAGGGCGGGAAACCAGCCAACGGGCAGGTCAAAGAAATCGCGACACTCGCCCGTTTACGGGCTCGACAGGGCCGTCTTCGTCGTCGACAAACTTCTCTTCCTGACCGTAGAGGAACTCGAGCTTCAGCAGGTCCTTCTCGATCAGCGACTCGGCGAAGGTTGGCATGTAGCCGGTCGGGGTCAGCGACTTTCCGTTTCGGAAATTGAAGATGTCGTGCACGACCAGGTCGTTGCGGTCAGGGTCGTAGCCAGCGATTTCGGAGATCTGAGTGACGACGCGTTTGCCGCCCGGTTTGCGGTCAATCTGCACGATGATGTCGATCGCTGAAGCGATTTGCCGCTGAATCGAAACAACCGGCAGATCAACAGCCATCAACACCAGAATTTCCAGCCGCTTCAGAACGTCAACGGTGCTGTTGGCGTGAATCGTCGTCATCGATCCGTCGTGCCCCGTGTTCATCGCCTGGAGCATGTCCAGCGCTTCGGCGCCGCGGCATTCGCCGACGATGATCCGGTCAGGTCGCATCCGCAAAGCGTTCTTGACGAGGTCACGAATGTTGTACTCGCCGACGCCTTCGACGTTGGCCTGTTTCGATTCCAGCGTTACAACGTGCTCCTGATGAAGCTGCAGTTCGGTCGTGTCTTCAATCGTGACGATGCGTTCGCGATGCGGGACGAAGCTCGACAACACGTTCAGCATCGTCGTCTTGCCTGTGCCCGTTCCGCCGCTGACGAGGATGTTTTTGTGGTCGACGACGCACGCTCGGATAAACATCGCAGCGGCGGACGTGACGGATTGTTTCTCGATCAGGTCGTCCATCGTGAATCGATAAGCCGGAAACTTTCGAATCGTCAGACACGGGCCCCGGACGGCAAGTGGCGGAATGATCGCGTTGACTCGTGAGCCGTCAGGAAGTCGAGCATCGACCAGCGGCTGGCTTTTATCGATGCGTCGCCCGACGCCGGCGACGATACGTTCGATGATTGATTCAGTGACCTTGTCGGAAAGGAACCGCCGCCCGGAAAGTTCCAGCACGCCGTCACGTTCGACATAGATCTGGTCACTCTTGACGACCATGATTTCAGTGATGGTCGGTGCTCGCAGGAGATCCTGCAGCGGACCGAAGCCAAACACTGTGTCCTTCAGATCCTTTTTGAGTCGCCGCAGAATGATGTACCGGCTGAATTCGCGATGAAGATGCGGACGGACCAGCGGGAAGACGTCCGTGAATTTGTATTCCGTTCGTTGGATCTGTGAACTGAGATCCGGCTGGCCGTCGAGTTCCAGACGCTCCCGAATAAAGTGCATCAGATTTTCGAGTTCGGCCTCGCGTTCCGGGACCAGCGTCTGCGGCACGTCGTACTCGTTCCACGTCAGTCGCGCGAGGCTGTCTAAAGTGTCGCGATCGCTTTCCAGGATTAACTGATTGATCGTGAGGTCGCGGAGGCTCAGACCAATGACCTCTTCCAACAACGCGAGATTCTCCGGCCCGAAAAGATTCAGCTCGCGACAAACGTCTTCGATATGCCGTTCCAGCAGCAGGATACTTTCGTTGTCGCCGAGCCGGTTGGCTTCGAGTTCGTACAGGTCGAACCGTTCGAGCAATCGACGATGAACGCGCAGTTCAAGGTCGGCCATGATCGAACGCAGGTGAGCTTCCAGCTCCGCTCGACTGATCGGCGCGGCCTCTTCCGATTCGAACGTCAGCGTGAACGGTCCGACGCGAACCGTCTCGCCGGCTGCGAACCCGACACTTTGCCCGCCCATGACTTCCGTATCGCCGACCACGCAACTGTTGATGCCGACGTTTTCGAACTGCAACTTCCCATCATCGCTACGGATGATGGCCTGCCGTTTGGAGACCAGCGGGCTTTGCAGAGTCAGCACGTTCGCCCGGTCACGACCGATCGAGATCTCCGTCTCGTCCGTCTCAATCTGCTGCCGGCGACTGTCGTGAACTTTATTAAACCAGATTTTCATGCCGTTCGATTCTTCGAGAGTTAAACGATCGGTGACGACTAATTGGGAGATCCCAAATTTTTAGGTTCACGAACCACAGGTTTCGTAAGGCGCGTCTCGACGCATCATCGATTCGCGTTGCGCTGCCCCGCCGCAACGATTCGTGTTTCTTAGGCGGATCTCCGGATTAACGGGCCGAATTTTATACCAGCACGAAGCGCAAGCGAGTGAATTCACAGTAATCACTCGCTTGCGATTCATGCTGGTATCGGAGACTTAATTCGAACACGCTCCTTGGTGTCTATTCGTGGTTCAACGTTCGTTCGAAGTACCACTCTGTCATGGCTCCGACGAATCGGACAGACCGAGCGTCTCCATTCGGCGATAAAGACTCGGACGAGTGATCTTCAACAGGCGAGCGGCCTTTGTCTTGTTGCCACTGGCCTGTTCGAGAGCTCGCTCGATCTGCTCGCGCTCGACCCGTTCGAGCAGTGGCTCCAACGCTTCGATCGGACCATCAGACACCGGCCCCAGACGCTGAGCATCCAGTCCAGTCCGCAGTCTAAACGGCAAATGATCAGCGCGAATGACCGGGCCATCCGAATTGCACAGCGCTTCATAAATCACTTCGTCGAGTTCATCGAGATTGCCGGGCCAGTTGTACTCTTCAAACTGCGACCAGACTTCCGACGAAAATCCCGTTGCCTGTTTCGAGCGGTCATGATTTTTCTGTTCGAGAAAATGTTGAGCGAGAATCTTCAGGTCGCCCATTCGTTGCCGCAACGGCAGCAGCTCGATCTGTAGCGAAGTCACCAGATAATAAAACTCATCCGACATTCGCTCGTCCGTGCGAGCATCATCAAGGCCAACACGACTCGACGACAGAAGTCGAACGTTCGACCGAAAGTCAGCACCGCGAGGAGTCGCCATGAAGTCGACCAGTCGCTGCTGAACGTCGCGCGGCAGAGTGTCGACATCGTCCAGGAACACGCAACCCGGCTGCAGAGCGGCAATCGGCAGGCGCTCGCCCCAGTCGGCTTCAACGAGTCTGCGGATTGCTTCGTGCAGCTCGCGCGGCGGCAGCAGTCGGCATTGAATCGGGACGAACGCTTGCTGGCCGAGATCGCTGGTGTAATGAATCGTTCGAGCGATGTGTTCCTTGCCGGTTCCTTTTTCGCCGCAGATGTGAACCGTCGCTCGTGACCGACGCGCAGTTTCGACCTGATCGATCACGCGTTTCATGGAGACGCTGCTGGTCAGAATCGAATCCGCACCGAACCGCTGTCGCAATCCGTGTCGCAGAGCCGCGAGTTCCGCGTGGACCTGCGTGACGATGCTGGTGTCCGGGCTGTGCGCCTTCGTTGAGATGGCCGTCACGATGCCGATGATGAATTTGGCCTGCCCTTCTGCTTCGAGCGGGTAGAAGTGAACCATGCGAGACGATGTCTCACCGGTCTCGCGATGAACGAAATGACGCGCCACACTTCGCGATTCGCCATCGAGCGTTTCCTGAGGAGGGCACAGCGAGCCGGTCAACGCTTCAACCGAAGCCGCGTCTCCGACCGAGGCGAACTCGCAAACGCTGCCAACGACTTCGGGCAGAGTCCAACCAGTTAGCGACTGACAGCCATCGTTCAGGAAGACAACCCGTCGCTGAGCGTCGACCAGAAACACCGTTGACTCAACGGCGTTAATCGCCGCTTCAAACCGAATCTTTTTCCGTGATGCTCGTTTCGCCACGTTGCTCGTCCAGCAGAAGTCATCTCACCTGAGTCGGGTATGACAAGCGCAGCGCCGGCATACCATTTCTCTTGAATCCTCGTCGCAGAACCTACTTCGCATCGTACCAGCGGTTCAGGATGAATGCTCCAACGATGCTGACCGCCCCAAAGATTGCAATGCCCAGCAACGTCGACGCGATGACTGCGGCAAACAGTTCGTCCGTTCGCATCTGGCTGGTGTTTCGCCCGATTAGAAACCCGAGTCCGTAATCGTTCACGCCGAAGCCAGCGAAGTATTCGCCGACCAAAGCTCCCACGACGGACAGACCGCTCGACGTTCGGGCTCCAGTTATCAAGTGCGGCACGGCGTTCGGCAACCGAAGCTTCAGCCAGATCTGCCAGCGGCTGGCTCGGTTCAACCGAAACAGGTCGAGCAGCTCAGGATCGACCGACGTCATGCCCGTCGTCGTCGACGTGATGATCGGAAACAGGCTGATGATAAACGTGATAATCACAATGCTGCGGAAGCCGGATCCGAACCAGTTAATGACCAGCGGAGCGATCGCGACAATCGGGACCGTCTGAAGAAAAATCGCGTACGGATAACAGCTGATCCGAATCAGCCGCGACTGCGAAAAGAAGAACGCAATCACGACGCCAGTAATCAGGCTGGCGGCGAAACCTGACAGGGCGGCTGCCGCAGAAACCTTCGTCGCCGCCGCGAGTTTGCCGAAGGTCGAGTACGCAGCCGTGGCAACTCGCACGGGGCTGGGAACGAGAAACGGCTTCAGATCGAACCACCACACGCTGAACTGCCAGAGGCCGAGCAGCACGATCAACAGAATCAGAGGAGGCGCGACGGTCCGCGCCAGTTGGACGAGTTTCGATTTCGAAGCGTCGGACATCACGCCGTGCCCTCCCCAGTTGCGGCCGAAACCTGCACACCATCAACGCCGGCCGCGCGGCGTAAGTGACCGCTGACAACCCCGGTCAGCCGAGCGAACTCCGGATCAGCACGCAGCTCGGGAGTCCGTGGAAAGTCGAAAGGAATCTCGATCGTTTCCAGAATCGTTCCCGGCGAGCGACTCATCACAAGCACGCGTTGGCTGAGAAACACCGCCTCCGAAACGTTGTGCGTCACAAATAGCCCCGTCCAGCGTTTACTCCACCATAGCCGTTGTAATTCTTCGTTGAGCTGCTGCCGAAGAATGTCGTCCAGCGCGGCGAACGGTTCGTCGAGCAGCATAATCTCCGGATCGGTGATCAGTGCCCGAGCCAGCGACACGCGCATCCGCATTCCTCCGGACAGTTCTGAAGGCCGCTTCACAGCGTCTTCCGACGAGAGTCCAACCAGTCGAATCGTCTGCCCAACCAGCTCGGTTGAATCAGCGTTGTTCGCCGCCCCGCTTGTCTGGTCCAGCTCAAGCGGCAACCGAACATTTCCAGCGACCGTCCGCCAGGGAAGCAGATTCGGCTCCTGAAACACGAAGGCCGCCTTCGTTTGCGAATGCCCAGGCTCATCACCATCAACGGTTAACTGCCCCGACGTCGCTGTACGCAGCCCGGCAACCAGCCTCAACAGCGTCGACTTACCACAGCCGGACGGCCCAACGATCGAAACAAACTCGCCCTTCGCCACCGACAGATCAACACCCGCAAGACTCGGCAGCGCATCGCCATACGACATCCCAATCTGGTGAGCGATGATCTGTTGAGTATCTGGCATGTGGGAGTTTCAACATCTGGTTCAATCTGCTGCAGTGATCGATCTCCCAGAATATCGGAAACTCTCACGCAGAGGCACGGAACTACGAAACAATCAGAAGGCCACGATTCGGATCAACTTTCAACAGTGACCGGTCAGCGCACCCATTAGGGACGTGTCCTGCCCACTTCTGTCCTTTGCGTCTTATCGCCTTCGCGTGAGCTCCTGTCAGTCTGATCCTTCCCGAAAGAATCACGTCGCCGAAGGCATTGTGCTGCTGCGGTGAAACCTGAAATCAGAAGATCAGCACACTATTCCGCAAACCGGTTATCGTCGAGCGATCGTGAATTCTCTGCCGAGTTGAACGCATTCCAGGTGAAGGCCGAAGAAGAGATTTAAGTCTGCCAGTCATGGCTACCTGGCGACCCAGGCCGGTTTTTGTGGAAAGTCTGAAAATCCGGTGAGCGAACTCAGAAAACACTCAAATCTTGACATCCGATGGGCGATTTCTAAACATGGTGAACTCGTCGCTCGCTCCTTCCGGCACTCAGTTCACGATCTGAAACCGTCCATCGGACACTGCTGCAATGTTTGATTGCTTCCGAACCTCAAAGACCAAGCGACGCGACTGGGCGACCTTCGCGTTTATGCTGCTGACGTTTCTGTTGCCATGCTCGGGATTTGCTGGCGTTCTGGCTGCGTCCAGCTCGGAATCGGAAGTTGAGTTCTTCGGCGAGGAAGAAGTCGAAGAATGTCTGGTCGTCGTCCAGAGAGATAAAGCCGGACGACGAGCCTCTGCCCGACCCAAAAGTCATGTTCGAAGTCGCGTTGTCGTTTCCCGAACGAGTTACTCGGAAGTCTCTCACGAACGCGTCATTTCAGGCCACCGCTATTCCAACGGCCTGCTGGCTCCGATTCGCTGTTAACGGAGCCTGACGCCGGCTCGACGGTTACTCCCCCTCGACCCAGGCGTCCCCGCTTTCCTGAACGATGTCTGCGTCTTCGCGCGGATCGTCTCGGCTGCTCCCCCTCGGTGCCGATGGGACGTCCAAAGTTCCGTCGCCGGTTTGTTTAACAACGAGCCTGTCCACGGTCGTTGAAAAGCTGGCGTCGCCGTTCACGCTGGATATCTGAGATCACGGCGATCCCGCAGACTTTCGTTCGGCCCGAAGAAATGCACTCGATGCGTGCGCGTCGGCGACAAGCCCGCTGACGAAAACGCCGCGACGGATTTCTTCGGACGACCAGTCTTCCAACAGCCAACACTTATGCCAGATTCGAGATCCCATAATGACCAACCAGAACGCAGCGTTAGACGGCGACACGACCATTCTTTCGCCTTCCACCTTGAAGCACGATCTGACGTCCGGGCTGGTCGTTTTTCTGGTCGCCCTTCCGCTTTGCCTGGGCATCGCGCTCGCGTCTGGTGCGCCACTTTTCTCCGGCTTGCTGGCTGGCATCATTGGCGGCCTCGTCGTGGGCGCCATCAGCGGTTCGCACTCCAGCGTCAGCGGTCCGGCGGCAGGTCTGACGGCGATTGTCGCCACCCAAATCACCGCGCTCGGGTTCGAGGCGTTTTTGCTGGCAGTTTTCATCGGCGGCTTACTGCAGATCGGCCTCGGACTGTTGAAGGCAGGAGCTCTCTCGGCCTTCTTCCCGTCCAGCGTGATTAAGGGTCTGCTGGCAGCTATCGGCGTCATTCTGATTCTGAAACAGATCCCTCACGTTTTCGGGCACGATGCCGACCCCGAAGGTGATATGTCCTTCGTTCAGCCGGACCACGAAAACACGTTCTCGGAACTCGCTTTGATTGCCGGCGACCTTCATCTGGGGGCCGCTGTGATCGGGCTGCTCTCGATCGCTGTGCTTGTGCTCTGGGGGAAGCTGAAGCCGCTGAAGAATTCGATCATTCCAGCGCCGCTCGTTGTCGTGCTGCTGGGAGTCGGCATCAACCTGCTGTTCCGAAAGATCGGTGGCCGATGGCTGATCGAAGAAAGCCACCTGGTTCAGGTTGATTTAGCGGCGGGACTTTTTGACCAACTCAAGATCGCTGATTTTTCTCAATGGAATAACCCGACCGTTTACGTCGCCGGAGCGACCATCGCGATCGTGGCCTCGCTGGAGACGCTGTTGAATCTGGAAGCGGTCGACAAACTCGATCCTCAAAAGCGAGTCTCGCCGCCAAGCCGCGAGTTAATTGCTCAGGGCTGCGGAAACGTCGCTGCCGGATTGCTCGGAGCCATTCCGGTGACGTCGGTCATCGTGCGAGGTTCAGTCAACGTCGCATCAGGCGGCAAAACGAAAGTCTCGGCGATCTTCCACGGACTGTTGCTGCTGATCAGCGTCGTCTTTCTGCCGGTTTATCTGAACATGATCCCGCTGGCAGCTCTGGCGGCGATTCTGCTTGTCACCGGTTTCAAACTGGCCAGCCCGAAACTCTTCCAGCAGATGTGGAGCGAAGGCCGCTACCAGTTCGCACCGTTTGTGATCACGCTGGTGTCGATCGTTCTGACAGACCTGCTCGTCGGCATTCTGATCGGGTTGGGAGTCAGCGTGCTTTTCATCCTGAACAGCAACTTGCGACGACCGATTCGCCGAATCGTCGAGACCCACGTCGGCGGCGAAATCACGCATATCGAACTGGCGAATCAGGTCAGCTTTCTCAACCGAGCTGCGTTGGACCAACTCTTCAAGAATACTGTGGCCGGCACGCATTTGCTGATCGACGCGACAGACACCGACTACATCGATCCAGACGTGCTGAGTTTGATTCGCGAGTTCAAAGAGAAGGCATCGCCACAGCGCGATGTCCGAGTCAGCCTGCGAGGCTTCCGCGAGAAGTACCGCCTGAATGATGACATCCAGTTTGCTGACTACTCGACGCGCGAATTGCAGAATCAGGCGACTCCCGACCAGGTTCTCGAAATCCTGCGCGAAGGCAACCGCCGATTCAGCACGGGCAACCAGCTTTCGCGAGACTTCATGCGGCAAGTCGACGCGACGGCACAAGGCCAGACACCTCTGGCCGTCGTACTGAGCTGCATCGATTCGCGAGTGCCCGCCGAACTGGTTTTCGATCTGGGACTTGGCGACGTGTTCAGCGTTCGAGTAGCCGGCAACGTGATCGGCACGAAATCCCTCGCCAGCATGGAGTACGGCGTCAAAGTCGCCGGCGTGAAACTGGTCCTCGTGATGGGTCACACGCGCTGCGGAGCGGTCACGTCGTCAGTCGAACTGGTCGATTCGAATCAGGATGCCAAAGTTGCGACCGGCTGCGAGCACCTCCAGTCGATCGTCGACGAACTATCACCGAGCGTCACCGAACTGCTGACTCGACCGCTGTCTGAGCTTTCTCCGGCTGAAGTCGAAACACTGGTCGACAAAGTCGCTCGGCACAACGTGCAACGCACCGTCAAAGAAGTCGTGTCGCGCAGCACCGTGATTCGCGAAGCCGTCGACGACAGCCGAGTCCGAGTCGTCGGCGCAGTCTACGACGTGAAGTCTGGCGAAATCGAATTTCTCGAAGACGATGCCTCCGACAACCATCAGGACGCAAAATCCGCATGACAAAGTCAGAGCTGTCGCCGAACTCGTGAGAGTTTGGAATTTCTTACGTTGTGGTTTCGGTAGTCACGAAGCGACGACAGCTAATCGCTGCAGGCGTAAGCCCAATGGCGCTTGGTTTAAAGATTGTCGTCTTTCGTTCCGCGAAAGAACCGCTACTTTCGCGGAGCGAAAGGCGACTATCCAGTCGCGAAACGGCAACAGTGATCTCGATATCTCGATCCAGCTGCCGCCGCTTCGCTGCTTAACGACGGGAGCTTTTCTCTTTCAATGCGTACGTCGTCTAAGATGCAGGGCGTTTTCACCCGCTCAATGCACACAGGACGAAACTCAATCATGAATATCCCGTTCCCATGCCCCCGCGTCATGTTCAGGCTTTTGCTCTGCGTTCTGACTCTCACCACCGTCGCGGCAAAGGCTGAGGAAACGAAGCAGCCAAACGTCATCTTCGTACTGGCTGACGATCTCGGCTGGTCAGAACTCGGTTGCTACGGAAACACGTTTCACGAAACGCCACACCTGGACCGCCTCGCGAAACAGGGGATGCGTTTCACGAATGCATACGCCGCAGCGCCGGTATGCTCGCCGTACCGCGCGGCTTTACTGACGGGACAACATCCCGCGCGGATCGGAATCCTCGATTACCTGCGGCCAAATTCGTCGAACGCGCTGCCGACAAACCAGGTCACACTACCGAAAGTTTTTGCCCGAAACGGCTATCAGACTGGCATGGTCGGCAAGTGGCACCTGACCGGTTACCGACACCACGATGCCGAATTTGAAATAAGGCCGACCGATCACGGCTTCGCCTGGAACATCGGAAGTGAGATCAAAGGCGTCGGTAACGGAGCCAACTTCTGGCCATACGTTTTCCGCGACCAGGGTATTCGCTGGCTCGATCTGCCAGAGAATCGTCTCGGCAAGAACGAGTACCTCACCGACCGGCTGAATCTGGAAGCTGTCGACTTTGTCGAACGAAACAAAGACCAACCGTTCTTTCTTTACCTCAGCCACTACGCACCGCACACGATTCTCAACGGCCGCCCGGACCTCGTTAAGAAATACCGAGCGAAGCACGCTCCAGGAAAATGTAACCGCGAAAACTGTTACATTTGCAAAGACGCCGGCCTGGCAGGCGACGCCGATTATCACTGGGCCGAAAGCCACAATCCACATCTGGCAGCGATGCTGGAAAGCATCGATCAGGGCGTCGGGCTGCTGACTCAGAAGCTCGAAGAACTCGGCCTCGCTGAAGACACCATCTTCATCTTCAGCAGCGACAACGGCGGCGAAACGAACGTTACTTCGAATGCTCCCTTGCGAGGTGGCAAGAGCCAAATCTACGAAGGCGGTATCCGAGTCCCGCTGATCGTCCGCTGGCCCGGCCACGTGCCGAGTGCGACACTTTGCGATCGGGTTACCGCGAACTATGACTTTTACCCGACGCTTCTCGCTGCCGCTGAAATTTCGCAGGACCCCGCACAGAAGCTCGACGGCGTCTCAACGTTGTCCACGTGGAAGAACCCGAAGTCCGCTCCGGACCGCACGGACATTTTCTGGCATTACCCGCTCGACCAGCCACACTTTCTCGGCGGCGTGTCGGCAGGCGCCGTCCGTTCGGGCGACTGGAAACTGATTGAGAAATTCAACGAGCCTTCGGCGTTACGCTTCGAACTCTACAACCTCGCCGACGATCTATCCGAGACGCAGAATCGTGCCGATCAGTTTCCCGGTCGTGTCGCCGAACTCGGGAGCCGACTCGCAGCGTGGCGATCAGAAGTTGGCGCGAATGTTCCATCGCCGCCGCTGCTGGTCTCGCCCCGAAACCTTTACTTCGGTGATCACTTTTCAGACGGCCAGGTGAGCGCACGCTGGCACTTTCAGAAAGAATGGACGGCCGAGAATGGAATCCTCCGACGCACGGAACATCCGGGAGAGAACAAGCGGATCTTCGCCAAAGATCCCGTCTTCAAGGACAGCATGATCCGATTCGATTTTCGGTTCGATGGAGCGGCCGACCTGCGTCTCGTGACGGGATCATCGGGCCACTACAACGCGGTGATCCACATCCGGCCCGATCATTTTTTCATCCAGACGGCTCTGGATGATCGCGGCCCGTACTTTTCCCGTCGCCACGGTGAATGCGCTTTCGACTTCGAACGCGGAACATGGCACACGATGACCGTCGAGTTTCTTGGCGATGAATTGATCGCACACGTCGACCACGATCACCTGGCCTACGCGAAGCACCCGATTCTCGATCAGGAACGGACCTATCTGGCCTTTCAGGTCGACCAGCCAGCCGCCGCTTTCGACAACGTTCAAGTCTTCAAAGCCGCGAGGAGTCGAAACGGGGAAACGAACCTTGCAACGATCGAACAGGCTGCTGGCAGGCACCCGGTCAAAAAGTCTCTTCAGCAGCAGTACGACATTCAGAAGACCAACGCGCACGATATCCTCTACCAGTCACACGAAGCTTACCGAGCT